>CAMVPV010000183.1 GCA_947169455.1 uncultured Clostridia bacterium
AGAGGAAAAGCGAATATAGATCAACCGAAACAAGAAAAAGGCTGAAAGGAACAGCTATCAACACTTTTCAATCAATTGTCAAAAGTGTTATTACAGTTACGAAAATTACAAAACGAAAACAAAGGAACCGCAATTGATACCCAAATTGCAATGACACGAATACAATTCGCATACAATTCAGCAAATCCGATTGACATTGAGCGGGTTAGTTGCTATCATTGTAAATAAGCGGGATAGTAGTCTGTTTTCCGCTGCTATTTTCAGAAAAAAGGAGGATTTGCTTTGCAGTATGATCTTGGCCGCTGCTTAGGCTGTATGGAACCCGTAAGCGGAAAAATCTGCCCTAACTGCGGATATTCGGCAGATTCTCCGTACCTTCCCGAGTACCTTCAGCCGGGTCTTACCCTTAATAACCGCTACGTTGTCGGCAAGCTTCTCCGCTATAACGGCGAGAGCGCTGTGTATATCGGCTTCGACCCCGAAAACGGATGCAAGGTGTTCATACGGGAGTATATGCCCGATACCCTCTGCAGGCGCATAAAGGACAGCCCCGTCATCACCGTGAACCAGAACGCAGTGGCTCAGTACAAGACCTTCATGTCTGAATTTGTGGAGCTGAACAAGACTCTCGCAAAGCTGCGCAACCTTAACCATATAAACCCCGCGATAGATATGTTCGGCGACAATAACACCGGATATGTCATATTCGGTTATATCGAGGGCATAAGCCTTGCCGACTACCTCGAGGAAAGAGGCGGCTCGCTCTCGTGGGACGAGGTGAAGAAGATATTTTCGCCCCTGTTCACCACGCTTTCCCTCGTTCATAACGCAGGGCTGGTACACCGCGGGATATGCCCCGAGAATATACTGCTCACCGAAAAGGCAGAACCCGTTCTCATGGGCTTCTGCGTTGCAGATGAACGCACCGCGAACACCGAGCTCAATTCCGAGATATTTACCGGCTACGCCGCACCCGAACAGTACAGCTCGGGCAGCTGGCAGGGCACATGGACGGATGTCTACGGCATCTCCGCCCTGCTTTACCGGATACTCACGGGCATCGTTCCGCCCGACGCCTCCGCGCGCCTCGCGGGAGAGACGCTCCCCGACCCGCTGCACCTCAACCCGAATATACCGGAACAGGTCGCAGAGGTCATAATGCAGGGTATGCGCACTGAAAGGGAACTGCGCATACAGACCATTACAGAATTCGTTACAAGGCTGTTCGAGGAACAGGAAGTGCGCAAGTCGCAGACACAGTCCATCCCGATACAGAAACAGCCCGCCGCAGCCATAATCGACGACGAGAACGATGAGGAGGACGACTACGACAGCAGGTATGTCCCCCGCCGCGACGCCGCAGCCGTGAGAACGGCACCCTCAAGACCCAGCAGATCAAAGGTGTTCATTCTCGTGGCGCTCGTTACCGCCGCCGTGCTCATGGTAATAATGGCTATGCTTATGATGGCGCTCGACGACACCAGCAACAAGATCAACCGCATAACCGCACCTACAGGCACTATGGCGGATATCGGCGATCTCGCGGATTCACTCACCTACCAGACCACGGTAGAGGATATGAACGAATCATCGCAGCCCACGCTGAATGAGGTCGAGAACGGCTCCGAGCTCCCCGAGCTCACACGCAACGGAAATGTATATGTAATGAACGACCTCGTGGGCAAGACCTACGATGCCATAAAGAATTCACCCACCTACCGCAGCATAATCTTCGTGCCCGACTACGTGTTCGATGAAGAGAACCCCAAGGGCATGATACTCGGACAGTCGCTCGACAAGGGCGAGACCTATGAGGAGGGCACCGAAGTAAAGATAACTGTCAGCCTCGGTTCGAGATACGTGCAGATACCCGGATGGAACGGGAAGAGCGCAAAGCAGTACTTCACGCTGCTCGACAACGCAGGTATCAAGTATGAGGAATCATACTACGAGACAAGCAAATTTTCAGACGGATATGTATGCGGGATAGACCTTGAAAATTCGGAAGACGATGATGATGATATCTATGATCTCAGCAGCGGCGATGTGCTGACGGTATTCGTTGCATATAACCCGCAGACCGAGACCACGACCGAATCCGAAACGGAAACGGAGACAGAAACGGAAACAGAAACAGAAACGGAGACCGAAACTGAGACCGAGACGGAAACTGAGACCGAGACGGAAACAGAACCGGTATATAATCAGGATACCTACTATGAGCCTATCACAGAGGATCCTTTCTATTCCGAAATAATTGAACCGGATCCGTACTTCTTCTATGAGCCGCCCCCGCCGGAGACTCAGCCTGTACCGGATTACGGCGGATTTGTGGATCAGACCTACATCGTTCCCGAGTACACCGCACCCGAATACTAATAACAGCGGTGAAACATCACACAAGCACTGAGAGTCTGCGCCGCAAGGGGCGCAGACTTTTTTGGATAGTCAGCGGCAGGGCATCTGCCCGCTGCGTTTTCACACCATACAGAAATAAAGAAAAAACACAGAACAAAAGATAAAGAACACGGATAATATATAAGCGTGTTCCGATACGGGGTGCTTGATTTTGACGAAGATCGGAAGAAAGCTCGTATCCCTTCTGATCGCGGGAATGATACTGACCGCGGCGGCTGTTATGCTGATAACCTGCATAATGTTCCGCCGTGAGGCTCTCGGTATTCTCGGAAAGGAAGCGGATTCGGCGGTCAGTATAATTGAAAATGAGATATCGTATCTCATGAGATACGCCGGGGATATCGGAGACAATATGCTCGCCGACCCCGAGCTTCCCGCTGCAATGGGTTTTCCGGACAGCGGCAGGCTTTCGGGGATATTCTCCGCGGCTGTTTCAAAGACCGGCATGGGCGCGGACAACGTCGCCTTCTGCTGCACCGTTGACAGGAACGGCGATCTTGCGTGGGAAAGCTCTCCCGGCAGGATAAGCGATATCGACGGGCTCTCCGTTCTCGAAGGCACCTCGCGGGACGGGCTCTGCGCCGACAGCAACGGCGTTCTGTATTTCAGAAGGAACATCGCGGTCGATATGCCGGACGGCTCCCGCACGGGGCTCATCATCGGCTATGACACCGCAGATACGGGAAATATCGAAAGGATAAAGGAGATAACCGGCGGCGATGTCGCCATATTCAAGAACAACAGACGCTATGCCACCACCGTTATGAACCGCGACGGAACATCACCGGTAGGCAGCGAAATGGACGCGAAGATAGCAGAGACCGTTCTCTCGGACAAGCAGGATTATCACGGAAAGTCGGTCATAGACAAGCAGACGTACATCTGCTGCTGCGTCCCCTTCTTTGACAGCTCAAACAAGCTCGCGGGCGCATACTACGCGGGGTATTCCACAAAGGACACCGACACGGCTTTCCTGCGCGGGATACTTATATCCGCAGGTGCGGCGCTCGTGCTGCTGATAATAACGATAATAATAATGACAAGGACGCTCTCTGTTTCGTTCGTCAAGCCGATGTCGGAGATATGCAGGCTCGCGGAAGATATGGAGAACGGAGAGTTCATGTCCGATTCGATGATACACGTTCCGGTCGGCAATGACGAGATAGGCGACCTCGCACACGCAGTAAGCTTCACGAAGCAGGCTCTCGGTGTGTATGTCACCGATCTTTGCAGGGTCATGAGCGCCATGTCCAAGGGTGATTTCACACTCGCACCGCAGGCGGATTATCACGGCGATTTCATCGGGCTGAAGCGCGCCGCCGAGAAGATAAACCTCGAAATGCGCGATATACTCGCGGCGATGGGCACATCCGCCGATCAGGTGATGACCGGTTCCGCACAGACCGCTACCGGCTCCGAAGCCCTCGCGGGCGGCGCCACGAGACAGGCGGCTGCTATCGAACAGCTTTCCGAATCGCTGAACAAGGTATCGGAAAACGTAAGGGCTACCGCCGAAAACGCCGAAGAAGCGAAAAAGCTCTCCTGCGATGCCGCCGAGAAGATGGACAGTCAGCACGAGCACATGAAGAGTATGCTCGAAGCGATGAACGAGATCTCGGAAAAATCCACCGAGATAGGAAAGATAATCAACGCGATAAACGATATCGCATTCCAGACGAACATCCTCGCGCTGAATGCCGCCGTAGAAGCAGCCCGCGCAGGAGAATCGGGGCGCGGCTTTGCTGTTGTCGCAGATGAGGTGCGCGTGCTCGCATCAAAGTGCTCCGAGGCAGCGAACACCACATCGGAACTCGTCAAGGCTACCGCAGAAGCAGTCGTCCGCGGCGAG
>CAMVPV010000184.1 GCA_947169455.1 uncultured Clostridia bacterium
CGATGACTATATCGAAAGGGCGTTTGAGTTCGCAAGAAAGTACGCTCCCGAGGGCGCGAAGCTTTTCTATAACGATTACAATTCCTACCAGCCCGGCAAACAGGCGGATATCATAAAGGCATTAACGCCGATAGCCGAAGCCGGCAATATAGACGGTGTGGGTATGCAGTCGCATATAAGCACCGATACGAGCATAACTCTTTTCATGATGGCTCTGAAAAAATACACCGAGACACTCGGCGTCGAAGTCCAGATAACCGAGCTCGACATAGGTACACAGAATACCGATGAGGGCGAACTGAAACAGGGCGACTTCGTGAGCAGATTCATGACAGAGCTGCTGAGACTGAAGCATGAGGGTGTCCCCATAACAAGCGTTACCTACTGGGGCGTTTCCGATTCGCTTTCGTGGAGGGCAAAGGATCATCCGCTGCTGTTCCGCGATGATCTCAGCAACAAGCCCGCTTTTGATGCAATGATAGCAGCCGCAGAGAACAGCGGCGGTTAATATTGAAAATTATCGTGAAAATACATTATATTGGAGGTAATCAACATGAAGACTTTTAAGAGGACCCTTGCAGGCATTTCCGCAGTAATGTGCACACTCGCTCTCGCAGCCTGCGGAGACACAGGCAGCAGCGCAGGCGGAAACTCCGGCGGCGGAGATGCAGCTCCCGCAGCCACTACAGCCGCTCCCGCAGCTGACGCAACAGAAGAATCCAAGGAAGTGACCACCACTACTGCGGCTACTGTTGAGAAGAACACCGAGACACTCTCCACAGAACAGGAAGAGAAGATCGACGACGCAGCTTCCAAGCTCCGCGATGTAGAGCTTGAGAACAACGAGATCAAGTGGCTCTGCCACTGGGATATCAATCCCGACAACACAGGTAAGTCTATGCCTGTTGACCCCAGCCTCTTACAGACAAAGTACAACGGTGTCATCACCTGGTACCCCACAACATGGGAAAACAGATACAATGACCTCTCTACATACGTTCTCGGCGGCGAAGGCATCGACTTCTTCCAGAGAGACGAGACTTCTCTCCCCAAGGGCGTTGTAAGCGGTATGTTTGAACCCATCGATGACTATATCGATATCAACAGCTCGCTTTACGATGACGTAAGAGCAGGTATGGATATCTACTCTTTCAACAACAAGCACTATGCTTTCGTAAAGGGCGTCGTTGCTGACTCCTGCGTAATATACAGCAAGAAGACCATCGAAGAGAACGGTCTCGATGATCCTTGGGAACTCTATGAAAACGGCGAATGGAACTGGGATACATTCTCGTCCATGCTCGAAGATTTCTGCGACGCTGAGAACGGTTACTACGGTCTCGACGGTTGGTGGAGTGAAAAGCCTCTCTACCTCTCCGGCGGTGTTCCGGCAGTTTCCTCCATCGACGGCACACTTACCCTCAACCTTAATGATCCTCAGCTTGAAAAGGCTATGAACTGGATGAACTCCCTCTACACCAAGGGTCTCGTTCTCGACAAGAGCCTCTTCGACTGGAGCACACAGGTCAAGAACATGGGTGAAGGCAAGGAACTCTTCTTCCTCTGCGGTACATGGACACTTATGAGTGATCCTTCCACATGGGAATGCCAGATCCCCGCTGAGGACGTTGACTGGGTACCGATCCCGAACGCTCCCGATGCTGATATCCATTGGGCTCCCGCTACCTGCGACGGATTCTGCCTCTGCAAGGGTGCAGCTAACCCGCTCGGTGTTGCTCTCTATGTTGAGTGTGCACTCGTTGCTGCTCAGGATGAAGGTGCAATGCAGGTCAATGAAGAAAAGCAGAAGACTGACTTCCAGTGGACTGATGAGCTCATCGCTCACTATAAGGTTATCAATGAGAACGCAGCTGCTCATCCTATCGTTGAGATCGCTGAAGGATGCATCGACGATAACGATATCCAGCAGATGTTCGTAAACAGTGATACTCAGGGTCTGAAGTCCGCACTTCACGGTGTTGAGTGGAGCCAGACAAGAGAAGAATTCTATGATCTTATCAACACAATGGTAACTGACATGGACAGCAAGCTCAAGTCCCAGGGCTGATAATTCATTAACATTTTTTCACGATAATTCTTTGTTCAATTAAAGACACCCGCGGCCGATATCCGTCCGCGGGTGCTTTTTTATTTCATATCGCCGTATTTGCAGCGCAGCTCCGCAAAACCGCTGAGTTCACCGATCAGCTCACGGCATACCCTCACACCGGTGATATCCTTGCTGCGCGCCGCTTTGCCCGTATCGGAAAAGCAGAATATCACAGGCGTCAGACCGGCATATCTGCGGCAGATATCCGCCGCGGCTCTGCCATTTTCCGTTGTACATCTGATATAGAAGGTGTATCTGCTGTCAAAGAAGCCGTCCCTTCCGGGAGAATCTGCGGGCATCATCTCCGATACCGCTATCTGCGGACGCTCGGGCGCACCGGTGACGCGCCCGCGTATCAGCAGGATATTACCCTCGCGCAGCAGCTTCATGCAGGAAATATATACCGACGGGAAGATTATCATTTCCGCTGTGCCGCTCTGATCCTCCGCGGCGGCAAACGCCATCTGCGCGCCCTTTTTGGAAACGTGCGGGCGGATATCCTTTATAACACATAACAGACAGACGGCGGTGCTGTCCGCAAGCGATGCTGTGTCTGCGGCATTGTTCACTCCGAGCAGCCTGCGGAAGTCATCATACTTTCCGAGCGGATCGCCGGAAACATATATGCCGAGTACCTCCTTTTCAAGTGCAAGCAGCTCTTCTGGGGGAAATTCGTCCTCGGCGGGTATCCCCGCCGGCGGGGGAGCAGAATTTTCATCACCCGCTCCCATGCCGAAAAGATCGAGCTGTCCCTCGATGTTCATTCTCGATGTGCGCGCCGCGTCGTCGAAGACATCATCGAAATGCATGAGCAGGGCGCGGCGTGTACTGCCCATACCGTCGAGAGCACCGCATTTAATAAGGCTTTCGGCGGCACGGCGGTTAAGCTCGTGCTTCTTCATGCGCACCATGAAATCCTCCGGCGAGCGGAAACGCCCGTTCTCGTTCCTTTCCCGTATCAGAGAGGATACCACGCCCATGCCGACGTTTTTCGCCGCCGAAAGCGAAAAGCGTATCCCGCCGTCAGTCGGGGTGAAGCCCTCCGCGCTCTCGTTGATATCGGGGCGCAGGAGCCTTACGCCGTGCTTTTTGCAGTCGTTGATGTATTCGGTCAGTCCCTCGTTCAGCGTCATGAGTGCAGACATATATTCCTTATAATAATGGCATTTGAGGTAAGCCGTCCGGTAGGCTACCTCGGAGTACGCCGCCGCATGGGATTTGTTGAATGCGTAGGATGCAAATCCGGACATTTCATCGAATATCTCATTGGCGGTGTCACAGGGGATATTGTTCCTGCTGCACCCCTCCACAAAGAATGCGCGTTCCTTTTTCATGACGTCGTGTTTCTTTTTCGCCATAGCCCTGCGGACGATATCCGCCCTGCCGTAGGAATATCCCGCGAGGGTGCGGCATATCTGCATGACCTGTTCCTGATAAACGATACAGCCGTAGGTAACGCGGAGGATATCTTTCAGAAGCGGGTGTTTATATACTATCCTGTCGGGATGCTTGCGGTTCTCGATATATGTCGGAATGCTGTCCATAGGACCGGGGCGGTACAGCGAGAGCGCCGCTATGAGGTCTTCTATGCAGACCGGCTTCAGACGCATGAGCATTTTTGTCATGCCCGCGCTTTCAAACTGGAACACGCCGAGTGTGTTTCCCGCGGAGAGCATTTCAAATGTTGCGGGGTCGTTTTCGGGTATTTTTTCGATATCGAAGCCGGGTACGTGCTTTTCGACGTGGCGGCAGCAGTCGCGGATCATCGTGAGGTTTTTCAGTCCGAGGAAATCCATTTTAAGCAGACCGAGCCGTTCAAGTACAGTCATCGTATATTGCGCGGAAACGGTGCCGTCCCTGCTTATCAGCGGAACGTACTCGCTCACGGGGCGGTCGGAGATGACCACACCCGCCGCGTGTATCGTGGTATTGCGCGGCATACCTTCTATACTGCGCGCTGCGTCGAGCAGCTCGTGCACCTGCCTGTCCGAATCGTAGAGCGCTTTCAGCTCGGAGGATCTTTTCAGAGCCTTTTCGATTGTTATGTCGAGTTCCTGCGGTATCAGCTTTGCTGCGGTATCGCCGGTCTTGTACGGCAGACCCATTACCCGCGCTGTGTCGCGGATAGCCGCGCGCGCCGCCATAG
>CAMVPV010000185.1 GCA_947169455.1 uncultured Clostridia bacterium
ATTTTGCATTAAAAACGTTTTGAACTTTGCGGAATCAGGTAGATATTTAATTGCCGAAGTAATAAGAAATGGCTTTGCAATAAATATGAGCATCTGCGCCGCTTTTTCTTACAGGGGTTGCATTCGCGGCGATCATGTGTTATAATTGGAGCAGTTCTCTGAGCAAGAGGGAGAATAATAGGCAACACCGCACAATTCTCGTCTTTCGACCTTGCACATCATCTGCTATATTGACCAAATTCGGCTTGACAGGCAACGGCCTGCCTGTACCTCATTCAGCCGATCTGACGAAAAACTGTCTGTACATCCGACAGACAAGAGTTGTGCGGTATTGCCTGTTTAATCTGTAATGTGAAAGGAAAATGAGATAATGGACACCAACAGATCAAAGCTTTCAGCAATATTGTGTGCAGGCGCAGTTGCTGCCGTAAATGTCCTGTCATCGGCGGGGCTGACTGCTTATGCGGAGGATAGCGTCAAAAGCAGTCATGAAGCGGCAGCCGAAATGACCGCTTCCATGCCGCTGAGACAAAAGCTGGCACAGATGATAATGCTGAACGTGCGCTACTGGAGTGATGACGGAAGCGAAGGAAATCGTTCCGGACAGGAAACGCTCCCCGCACAGGTAGAGGAACTTCTCGAAAAGTACAGCTTCGGCGGAGTGCTGCTGTTTGCGCAGAACGTAACAGGCACCGAACAGACCGTAAGGTATGTCGATCAGCTGCAGAACGCAGCCGCAGACAGTGAATTCGGGATACCGCTGCTTATCGCGGCAGATCAGGAGGGCGGCACGATAGTTCGTCTCGGAACGGGAACGAATACTTGCGGGAACATGGCTCTCGGTGCGGCGGGCGATGCACAGAACGCTTACGATAATGCAGAAATAATCGCGGGTGAACTGAAAACGGTAGGGATAAATGTGGATCTTGCACCCGTAATGGACGTAAATAACAATCCGCGCAATCCCGTTATAAATGTCCGCTCGTTCTCCTCCGATCCGGATATCGTCTCCGAAATGGGAACGGCTTTTATCAGGGGACTTTCCGATAACGGGATCACAGGCTCAGCAAAGCATTTCCCGGGTCACGGCAACACAGATACCGACAGCCATACGGGTCTTCCGATGATAGACAGGAGCTATGACGAACTGAAACAGTGCGAGCTGATACCTTTTCAGGCGGCTATGGACAGCGGCATAGAGATGGTCATGACCGCACACATACAGTATCCGCAGATCGAAAAGGAAACATATACATCGGTCTCCACGGGTGAGGAGGTCTATCTCCCCGCTACGCTCTCAAAGACGATACTTACCGATATCATGCGCGGTGATATGGGATATGAGGGCATCATAATCACAGACAGTATGCAGATGGGCGCTCTCACAGACAATTTCGATATTTACGATACAGCCGGACTTGCAATAAATGCAGGCGCCGATATCCTGCTCGACCCGCTGACTACATGGTGTCCCGATGATATCGAAGCTATGGAGACTTATCTCGATAAACTGGAAGAATATGTCGAAGACGGAACGATACCCGAAAGCAGGATAGATGAATCCTGCACAAGGATACTGGAGCTGAAATACGAAAAGGGTCTTTTTGATGATGACGATACCGACGTTGATACAAAGGTCAGCAATGCACTGTCTGTCGTCGGCTCAAAGGCGAACCATGACAAGGAAAGAGAGATCACACAGAAGGCAATCACGCTTGTGCAGAACAACGGGAATGTACTTCCGCTGTCACTCGACGACAATGAAAAAGCTGCATTTTTCTATCCGTGGGAAAGCTGCGCAAATTCATATATCTATGCTTTTGATGAACTGAAAGCCGACGGAGTTGTTTCCGCAAACGCAGAGGCGGAGTTCTGCTGCTACGATGAAAAGTCCGCCGCCGATCTTGAGGATATCGTAAAGGGAGCCAAAGCGGTCATAATCTCGTCGGAAAGCTGGAACGAATCCTATCTCGACCCGAATAACACTGATAATGGAAAACAAGCGCTGTTTATAAGTGAGATGACAGAGCTTGCACATTCGTTAGGGAAGCCGGTTATCGTTATAAGCGCGGTGCTCCCGTACGATCTCGCCGCATATACATCTGCCGATGCCCTCATTGCGGCATACAGCAGCAAGAAAATGCCTGTTATCCCCGAGGAATACAACGGCGAATTATCGGCATACGGTCCGAATTATCCCGCTGCTGTGATGATGATATTCGGAGCATTCGAGCCGTCGGGAAAGCTTCCCGTTGATATTTACAGGATAGATGATGAACACAAATTCACTGATGGGATACTTTTCCCTCTCGGTTTCGGGATGAGCTACGAAGAAAATGAAGCACTCGACGGAACAGCCGATGAAGCAGTCAACGAAAGCATCCCCGAACCGGAACAGGACAGCGCACCTGCGGAAGAGCTGTCCGCCGAAGCGCCGGTTTCCGATGAGACCGCTCCTGTGCCGCCTACAGGGAATATTCCCGCAGCCGCCGCTGAAGCCGCGGTGATATTCAGCGCCGCAGGAATGTTTGTGTTCGGTAAGAAAAGAAAGTGATCCCCCGAATCAGTGATAACAGATCAGAGGTACGATATCATGAAAAAGAAACTTGCGATCATTATGGCGGTCTGCACTGCCGTATGCAGTCTGACAGGCTGTGCGGAAAGCACATCAGCGCCCGCGTCCGCTGTCGAAACATCGGTATCTTCTGCTGCTTCGGCCGCGTCAGAAGATGAGACAACTGCTGTTCCTACTGAGGAAACAACAGATGCATCAGAAACGACCGCTGCCGTAATCGATGCCGATCCCGCAGAAGAAAAATCGGAAGAAGAGGAATATGTGATCAATCCAAATCGTGCGAACACCGAAGACTACAAGCTGACCGAGGTCGTTGTGCTGAGCCGCCATAATATACGCGCTCCGCTTTCGAGCAACGGTTCTGTGAACGAGATCGCAACGCCTCATGAATGGTTCAGTTGGACTTCAAATTCGAGCGAGCTTTCTCTTCGCGGTGGAGTTCTCGAAACGATAATGGGTCAGTATTTCCGCAAATGGCTCGAATCCGAGGAGCTTATCCCCGAAAACTGGTTTCCGGAGGACGGCGAACTTCGCTTTTATGCCAATTCAAAGCAGCGGACCCTCGCTACCGCTCAGTATTTTTCGGGCGGATTTCTCCCTGCCGCAAACATTAAGATCGAACATCATGGAGAATTCGGTAAAATGGACGATACGTTCAATCCGGTGATACATTTTTACAGTGAGTCATACGCGGAAGCCGTTGCGGAGCAGTTTGAAGAATACGGCGGTTCGGAGATAGCTGCCGGAATTTCAGAAAATGTCGATATGCTCTGTGACCTGATAGACTATAAGGATTCTGAAGGATACAAGAGCGGTGAACTGACTGACCTTGTTATGAACGATACCGAACTGATACTCGAACAGGGCAAGGAACCGACCGTAGGCGGTTCGCTGAAGACAGCCTGCACACTTAGCGATGCGTTTGTATTGCAGTATTACGAGGAACCCGATGCAAAGAAAGCGGCATTCGGCAAGGATATGACGCACGAAATGTGGCAGAAGACAGCGGATATCACCACGAAATACAATCTTGTATGCCACGGTCTGCCGCTCGTTGCGATAAATACTGCAAATCCGATAATAAGGGAAATAAAGAGCGAGTTCACGAACACGGACAGAAAATTTACGTTCCTCTGCGGACACGATTGCACCGTCAACGGCGTACTCATCTCAATGGGCGTTGAAGATTATGAGCTGCCATATACGCTGGAAAAGCGTACTCCGATCGGAGTAAAGCTCGTGTTTGAAAAGTGGGAGGACAAGAACGGAAATGAATTTGCGTCGGTCGAGCTGATGTATCAGAGCACAGAACAGCTCCGCAATGTGACCCTTCTCGACCTTGAAACTCCGCCTGCGATATATTCGCTTTCGTTTGAGGGGCTTGAAAAGAATGCCGACGGTTTGTATACTTACGATGATATCATAGGAAGGTTCGACAGGGCAATCGCAGAGTACGATGCTCTCGCGACCGAATATGCCGATCCGGTTGACGACGCGGCGTGATACAGGGTACCCGTATTTCCTGCTGAGTAAAAAAGCACAGGACACAAGAGTATCCTCATAAAGATGTAATTATGTTCGACAGTAAAGGCTGCGTAGACTATTCTGCGCAGCCTTTCTCATTTCCGATAGATACAGCTTTATGTTATATTTGATTTTATCGATAAATAATTGCC
>CAMVPV010000186.1 GCA_947169455.1 uncultured Clostridia bacterium
GCGAACGCCTCCAACGCTATCATAGTCGGATTCAACGTCCGCCCCGATCCCGTTGCCGAGGAAAACGCAAAGCGCGACAAGGTAGAGATCAAGCTGTACCGCATAATCTACGATGCGATAGAGGAGATCACCTCCGCTATGAAGGGTATGCTCGCGCCCAAGTTCAGGGAGGTAGCTCTCGGCCGTGCGGAGGTGCGCCAGGTATATAAGATATCCGGCGTCGGCACGGTCGCAGGCTGCTATGTGCTCAGCGGAAAGATACAGCGCAATGCCCAGATGCGCGTAGTGCGCGACGGCATCATAATCGCGGACGACAAGATCGCTGGACTGAAACGCTTCAAGGACGACGTCAAGGAGGTCGCAGACGGATATGAGTGCGGCATCACGCTCGAAAAGTTCAGCGACGTCAAGGAAGGCGACATCTACGAAGCATATATCATGGAAGAATATCAGAGCTGAACAGGTACGTCTGTCAAATAACAATTATAAAAAGGAACTGATATATGGATAATCTTAAAAACAGAAGACTCTCGGAGGATATCAGACGCGAGATATCTGCACTGATAATGACCGAGATAAAGGACCCGAGAGTAAAGAACGGCGTGATCTCAATAGTACGCACCGAGCTTTCGGGAGACAATTCACACTGCAAGGTCTATGTATCGAGCATAGACGGCATAGACGCCGCAAAGAATGCGGTCAAGGGACTGGAAAGCGCTGGCTGGATGATAAGGAAAGCTATCGCCGACAAGCTGCGCATGAAGAAATGCCCCGAACTCAAATTCATCGCGGACGACTCGATAGAGCGCTCTGCGGAGATAGACAGGATGATAGAGGATGTTGTCCGCAGGGACAGCAATATCCCCTCCGAATGATATTATAAGCGGAAAGGAGCTTTGCTGTGAGAATAGACTGCAATGAAGCGGCACAATTCATTCGCGGCTGCGATAATGTGCTTATCCTCGCCCATGCAAATCCCGACGGCGACACCGTGGGAAGCTGCTTCGCACTGTGCAGATCGCTGCGCCTCGCCGGTAAAAAAGCCAACGTGAGCTGCTCGGATGAACTGCCCGCAAGGTACTCCTATATCATGGACTGGTACTCCCCCGAAGATTTCGGGATACAGACCGTCATCGCCTGCGATGTGGCAGACGCTGCTCTGCTCGGCGAGGCGAACTCCCGCTACGCTGAGTGCACCGACCTCTGCATCGACCACCACCTTTCAAATACCGGCTACGCAAAGCGGCTGCTGCTCGGAGAAAATTCCGCAGCTGCCTGCGAGGTGATATACACCCTGCTGAAAACCGCCGGTCTGCCGATAGACGACCTGACCGCCACCTGCATCTACACGGGAATGGCGACCGATACGGGCTGCTTCAGATTCGAGAACGTGACCCGCGAGACACATCTCATCGCGGCGGAGCTTCACGATCATAATATCCCTTTCGCACATATAAACAGACAGCTGTTCGATATCAAGAGCCGCGCACGCCTGCGCATAGAAAACCTCGTGATGTCACAGATAGAGCTGTTCTGCGGCGGAAAGTGCGCGATAGCCGCCGTCACCCTCGATATGGCACAGAAGGAGGGCATCTCCATAGATGAATTTGAGGGGATAGCCACTCTGCCAATGCAGCTTGAGGGCGTAGAGATAGGCATTACTCTGCGTGAAAAGGATCCCGGAAAATACAAGGTATCGGTGCGCACCGCCGACTTCGCGGACGCTTCAAAAATGTGCGCAGAATTCGGCGGCGGCGGACATCTTCGCGCTGCGGGCTGCCGTCTGAACGGCGATATCGCAGATGTGAAGAGAAGGCTCGCTGAAGCCGCACAGGAGGCTCTTTCCTATGAAGGGAACTGAGCTCTGCGGTCTGATATGCATAAACAAGCCCGCCGGTTTCACTTCGTTCGATGTGATAGCAAAGCTGCGCGGCATACTTAAAATTAAGCGCATAGGTCACGGTGGCACCCTCGACCCGATGGCGGTCGGGGTGCTGCCCGTGTTCGTGGGACGTGCCTCCCTCGCCTGCGATATCGTTCCCGACAAGGACAAGGAGTATTCCGCAGCGTTCCGCCTCGGCACCGATACCGACACGCAGGACATCACCGGCAAAGTGACCGCCGAAAGGGGTCACGCGGGTATAACTGCGGAGGATATCGGGAATGTGCTCGGAAAATTCCGCGGGGATATAATGCAGGTGCCGCCGATGTACTCGGCTGTTTCGGTCAACGGAAAGCGCCTTTACGAGCTCGCACGGCAGGATATCGTTATCGAAAGGAAACCGCGTCCCGTCACTATCGGCAGACTTGAGCTCACATCGTTCGATGACGAAAGCGGCGAGGGCACGCTCATCATATCCTGCTCCGCTGGGACATATATCCGCACGCTCATCGCGGATATAGGCGATGCGCTCGGCTCGGGAGCGGTGATGACATCGCTCACCCGCACAAGAGCCTGCGGCTTTTCGCTGAATGACTGCGTGACGCTCGATGAGATCGAAAACGAGCAGAAAAACGGCGATGTTTCCCGGCTGATGGTACCCGTAGAAAAGCTGTTTGAAAGCTGCCCGTGTGCAGTGCTCGTTCCCGAGGAGGAACGGCTCTACCGCAACGGCGTCATACTCGACAGGGACAGGCTCTGTCTCGGTAACGTGACCGGCAGGATAAGGATGTACGGCAGCGAAGGATTTATCGGCACCGCGTCCGTTTCCGGGAGCGGTGAGATATCAGTGGAGAAAACGTTCATCATGCCGGAAAACGGAAATGTCGTTTCCGACAAGAACGGCTGCTGTGCCGCGCTCGGACTGTTCGACGGCGTACACCTCGGACACAGGGCTGTCATCTCCGCTGCCGTGAAAGAAGCGGAAAAGCGGAACTGCACCCCTGCGGTGTTCACCTTCCGCACCGGCACTGTCAGCACGAAGATAAGCTCGGACAGCTGCATCCTCACCGAGGACGAGAAGGAAAAGCGCCTCAGAGAAGCGGGCGCGGGATTTATCTGCACCTGCGATTTTGATGCCGTGAGGGATATGTCCCCCGAGGATTTCGTGAAGCGTATCCTCATACGGCGCATGAAAGCCGCGGCAGTGGTATGCGGTGAGGATTTCCGCTTCGGAAGGAACGGTTCCGGCAATGCCGATATGCTGCGTGATATATGCGCAAGGCACAATATCGGCGTGACCGTAGTGCCGCCCGTTTCGGATGAAAGCGGTGCGCGCATCTCCTCGGGGCGCATAAGGGAATATATCTCCGCGGGGGATATGAGCTCTGCCGCCGCGCTCATGGGAGCGCCGCTCACCGTGAGCGGAACGGTGATACACGGAAATCACATCGGCAGAACGATGGGGTTCCCCACCGCGAACATTTCCTGCCCCGCCGGAATGATGGCTCCGCCGTTCGGGGTGTATTCCTCGGAAACGGAAATTGACGGGGAGATATACAGGAGCATAAGCGATATCGGCATAAAACCCACTGTATCAAGCGACGGCAGAGTGCTCTGCGAAACGAATATTTTCGATTTTACCGGTGATATCTACGGAAAGACCATCCGCGTTTCGCTGACCGGATTCATACGCGGCGAAATGAAGTTCTCCGGCATAGATGAACTGAAAGCCAGGATAGCCGAGGATATCAGGATCGCAAGACAGTGATATTTCATGTGTTCAACACAATGAAAACAGTAATTTTACATAATGGATATGTAGAATAACTGTATGTGTATTTATATAATTCATTGAAGAAGAGGTAATCTCTATGGATAAAAAGATAAGAACAAGATTTGCCCCGAGCCCGACGGGGTATATGCATATAGGAAATCTGCGCACGGCGATATATACCTACCTCATCGCCAAGAAATACGGCGGCGATTTCATTCTCCGCATCGAGGACACCGACCAGGAAAGATTTGTCGAGGGCGCCGTCCAGAAGATATACGACACTCTCAACGCCTGCGGTCTGAAATGGGACGAGGGTCCCGATGTGGGCGGTCCCTGCGGACCCTATATCCAGTCGGAGAGAGCGGATATCTACAAGGAGTACGCTCACAAGCTCGTTGATATGGGCAAGGCTTACTACTGCTTCTGCACAAAGGAGCGCCTTGACGAGATGCACCGTCAGCAGCAGGAGGCAAAGCTCTCCAATATGATGTACGACCGCCACTGCCGCGACCTCCCCGAGGATGAGGTAAAGCGTCTGCTTGAAAGCGGCACGCCATACGTTATCCGCCAGAAGGTAC
>CAMVPV010000187.1 GCA_947169455.1 uncultured Clostridia bacterium
CTGTAACAAACGCAGTCGTAACGTAACAGCTGCTATTATGTAACTGCGCGTCGCAGACAGCGGCTCGGTCGCCGGCGGGTCGCCCATATAGGGGATAAAATCCATATCACGGGGCGCCGCGCCGATTTTTTTTGTTTAAATTAACACTTCAATGAGATTACGTGTTATGATATAATAAAAGAGTACGTATATACGCTGTCAACGGAAGCGAGGAACCGTCATGAGTTTCATATCACTTAAAAATGTCTGCAAGAAATACCGGATGGGCGAGGTGGATATAATCGCCTCGGACAACATATCATTTGATATAGAAAAGGGCGAGTTCGTCGTGATAGTCGGGGCGTCCGGCGCCGGAAAGACCACCGTTCTGAATATGCTCGGCGGAATGGACCGCTGCGACAGCGGACGGATAATCATCGACGGAAAGGATATAACGAAATACACCGACCGTCAGCTTACCGCATACCGCCGCTATGATATCGGCTTCGTGTTCCAGTTCTACAATCTGGTGCAGAACCTCACTGCTCTTGAAAATGTTGAGCTTGCCGCGCAGATCTGCAAGGATCCGCTCGAACCGCGCATAGTAATGGAACAGGTCGGGCTTTCGCGCCGCGAGAACAATTTCCCGTCGCAGCTTTCGGGCGGCGAACAGCAGCGCGTTTCGATAGCGCGCGCACTTGCAAAGAACCCAAAGCTGCTGCTGTGCGATGAACCGACCGGCGCGCTCGATTACGATACAGGGCGTTCGGTGCTCTCGCTGCTCCACAATACCTGCCGCAGCAAGGGCATGACCATCGCACTGATAACGCACAACCTGGCGATAGCGCCGATGGCTGACAGGGTCATCACCATGAAGAGCGGGAAGATATCGCGGATAGTTCTGAACCGCAACCCATCACCCGTCGAATCGATAGAATGGTGATACAGTTTATCCGGAAGGAATATATATGAAAAATATGCTTGCAAAAAATACCCTGCGCTGTGCCCTGCGCACAAAGGGACGCTTCATCTCCATAATGGCGATAATCGCAATAGGATGTGCGTTCTTTTCGGGGGTAAAGGCCTCCTGCCCGTATATGAAAAGCTCGGCGCGGGAGTACTTCGATACGCAGAAGCTGTCCGATATCTGCATAAGATCGACGCTCGGCTTCAATGACGACGATATCGCTGCGATAGCCGCCTGTGATGAGACAGCGGCTGTGCGCTCGGGGTATTCGGCAGAGCTTTTCCTGAAAAACCGTGACGAAAGCCTTATACTCACCGTATATTCTTATGATCCCGACGCCGACATGGATAAACTTGTCCTTGAAGAAGGACGTCTTCCTGCAAATGACGGCGAATGTCTCATGGATTACTCGCTGTATAAGGGACGCAGCTTCGGCGTAGGAGAAAAGATACACCTCACCGGAGAGGACAGCGACGATATCTCCGATGTGCTGAACGGGCAGGATTATACGATATGCGGACTGGTGCGCTCGCCGATGTACGTTTCCTTTGAGCGCGGCGCGGCATCGGTAGGAAACGGTACGATAAACGGATATCTGTATATCCCCGAGAACAATTTTGCGTATGAGTACCGCACTGACCTTTACATCACCGGAGAAGGGCTCGCGGATATTGACCCGTTCACCGGCGCTTACGAGGAACGTGCGGACTATCTGAAGGAATATTATGAGGACAGGGGCGAGGAACGTCTCGCTGTCCGCTGTGATGATATCCGCTCGGAAGCGGAGGAGGAGCTCGATAAGGCGCGCAATGAGATAGCCGATGCAGAACGTGAATATGATAACGCGGAAAAGGCGTATCAGGACGGCGTCGAAAAGTACGAATCCGGGAAAAAAGAGCTCGAAAACAGCCGCCGTGAATACGAACGCGGCGTGGAGGAATACAAGGCGGGCAAGTCTGATCTCGACAGATCGGCAAATGCGCTGAAGGCAGTATCGGACGGCTGTTCATACGCGGAAAGCTGTCTCGATGTGTATGCGGAATCCTATCTGCCGTCGCTGCCCGAGGGCATGAGGACGCAGCTCAATGAGATGCAGGACGGTCTTGACAAGATGGGGATAAACATAGCGCTGAAGGATATGATCGCCATCTACGTTACGACCCCGCCCGAAGGCGAGGAAGGCAAACAGAAGGAGCGCGACGCTCTTGTTGACGCGATTGCGCAGGTGCGCACGGCATATTCCGGCATTCTGTCACGTTCGGAGGCAGCCTCCGGAACATTCGAGGAAGCCAAGGAACAGCTTCGCAAAGCCAAGAAAGAGATCAAGAAGGGCGAAAAGCAGCTTGAAGAATCGGAAAGGACACTGAACGAGAGCAAGGAAAAACTCGACGATGCGAGAAAAAAGATAGATGACGGCAAAGCGGAGATCGCCGAAAAAGAGCAGGAGCTCGAAGACCGCCTCAGCGAAGTGAAGTGGTACGTTTTCACGCGCGCTGACTACTATCCTTATTATTCACACTACGGCGAGGACGCCGACAGGGTAGATGCGATAGCAAAGGTGTTCCCCATATTCTTCATACTCGTTGCTGCGCTGGTGTGCGTCTGCACGATGACCCGCATGGTGGAGGAACAGCGCACCGAAATGGGCACCCTGAAAGCACTCGGATGCAGTGATATCTCCGTCACGGGGCAGTTCGTGGGATACGCTGCCGCTGCGAGCGTGATCGGCAGTGCGATAGGCGTTCCCGTGGGGATATACACTATACCGAGAGTCATATTCATAGCATATCAGACGATGTACCAGTTCCCGAATTTCAGCACTCCTATGCGCTGGGACTACTTCTTCGGCTGCATGGCGGCGTCGCTGCTGTGTACGGGGCTTTCCGCATTCATCGCACAGAAGGGTACATCGGCAGAGGTGCCCGCATCGCTCATGCGTCCGCGCCCGCCCGTGAACGGCAGGCGGATATTCCTCGAACGCGCGGTGAAATTCTGGCGGCGGCTCAGCTTCACGCAGAAGGTCACCTTCCGCAACCTGTTCCGCTACAAGGTAAAGCTGCTCATGACCGTGCTCGGCGTGGCAGGCTGCACCGCACTGCTGCTGACCGGCTTCGGGCTCCGGTATGCGGTATCGTCGATAGTTGACAGGCAGTTCGTGGAGATATTCCTTTACGATGCAGCGGCGGCGTGCAGCGATGATATCACCGAAGAGGGATCGCTGGCGCTCGGTGAGATGATGGATGCATCGGAGAATATATCGGAATATATGAAGGTATCGCAGAGATCGGCGGATGTTTTCTGCGGCAGCAAGCGCGTTGAGCAGTGCTATATATTTGCTCCCGAGGATGGTGCACCTATCGGGAATTATATCTCACTGCGGGAGCGCAACTCGGATGTTCCGCTCGAAATGTCGGACAGCGGAGTTATCATAAACGAAAAGCTGGCTGTACTGCTCGAAGCGGACGTCGGCAGCATGATAACGATAGAGGGCGGCGCTTTTCCCGTGAGCGTTGCCGGCATCACCGAGAACTACGCGAACAATTATGTCTATATGACGCAGAACACCTGCGAGGAGCTTTTCGGCGAATTCAAGCCGGAGCTCATACTCATCAATATGGCGGACGGCACCGACCCCGACAGGCTCTCGCGTGAGCTTATCGCGCAGGACGGCGTGCTCGGCGTATCGATGAGCGCCGAGGGCGGAAACAAGTTCCGCAAGCTGGTAGGCAGTCTCGATCTCGTGGTCGTGGTGATAATCGCTTTCTCGGGTGCCCTCGCGACGGTGATACTCTTCAATCTCGCGTCGATAAACCTCACCGAGCGCATACGCGAGCTTGCGACGATAAAGGTGCTGGGATTCTTCAACGGTGAAGTTACCGCATACATCATCAGGGAGAACCTGATCTCAACAGCAATGGGAATGGCTGTGGGGCTCGTTCTCGGAATGATACTGGAGAGCTTTGTGGTGCGGACGGCTGAGGTCGATGTGGTGATGTTCGCGCATGACATAGCGCCGTACTGCTTCGGCGCTGCAGCGGGCATAACCTTTGCGTTCGCCATGCTTGTGAATTTTATAATGCATTTCAGGATGAAGAAGATCGATATGGCAGCATCCCTCAAAGCAGCCGAATAGTCACCCGGCGGCTGTAAACGGATAATGCTGATAAATACCCGCGTTTGCTCGGTTCAGAACAAACGCGGGTATTTTTACATTCTGCTTATTGACTGTTTCATTACCACTACCCACAACTTAAGCGTAAAACGCGGCGTAAGCCGCGAGTAAAGTT
>CAMVPV010000188.1 GCA_947169455.1 uncultured Clostridia bacterium
GCTTGTATACAAACTGTTCGTTCTGCCCCGCTTTTTTCGTGCGGATATGATTTGCCGCTTCTGTCTTGACAAGTCTGATAGCACGCTTGTCTTTCTTGTCGGGTATAACTTCAAGAAAACCCTTGTTGATAAGTCTGTCAACTATCTGACGCATACTCTGATGCGTTACTCCCGAAAGCTCAGATATCTGCTTTAGCGTGGGCGGCTCCGGGAAGGCATCTGTCATGGTCAGAGCGAGCCACTGCTTTGCAGTGATATCCTCAAGGCCGCTGTCCATTATCGCCTGAAGACGGTTCGCACAGATAAAGATATTTACATAAGCGATAAGTCTCGGATCCATTTTTTCAAGATCGTACATAAGCTCCTCCAAATAAGTAATATACTTCCTATATAAGTAATATACTACATATTTTTATCGATGTCAACAGACAATCTATTTTTTCATAAATATTTTACAAAAATGTATCCTGAATTTATGAGCTGTATTGCAAAGTGCCGGAAGAAGCTGCTGCAAACAGAGCAGCAGCTTCTTTTGAGACAGTAAATGACATAAACAATAAGATACTGCACACGGCAGCGTTCTGAGATGTTCAGAAACAAAACCTCTGTTGGGTCTGACAGCTTTATTTCCGCTGCGTTACGGACAGGGGAGCACCTGCAAAATCAAATTTCCCGTTTTCAAATATGAGCTTCGCGCGGTCGCCGGGAACTATCTCGCCTGCGAGTATCTTTTCCGAGAGCAGGTTCTCCACCTCGGTCACTATCGTGTGGCGCAGCTTGCGCGCACCGGTCTTGTCAAAACCCATCCTTGTCAGCTCCGCAACTGCACTGTCGGTGAACTCCGCCGAGATATCCATTCTCGCAGCGCGCCCGCGGAGTTCATTGAGCATATTCATAGTAAGCCGCGGCAGATCCTCGTTTGTGAGATTTCCGAAAACAACTATCTCATCTATCCTGTTGATGAGCTCCGGACGAAAGCATTCACGCAGCTTTTTTGTGACATCGTGTTCGCGTGAAGATCCGGTGTCCTGAGTAAATCCGAGCGGATTGCTCCCCGCGGCGATATCCGCACCGATGTTCGATGTGAGTATTATTATCGTATTGCGGAAACTGATGCGGTTCCCGCTGCCGTCGGTCAGTATGCCGTCCTCGAGTATCTGGAGCAGGATATTCGAGACATCCTCATGCGCCTTTTCGATCTCATCGAAAAGTATCACCGAGTACGGTTTCCTTCGTACCTCCTCCGTCAGCTGACCGCCCTCGTCAAATCCCACATAGCCCGGAGGCGAGCCTATGATGCGCGATACATTGTGCTTTTCGGTGTATTCGCTCATGTCGAGGCGTATCAGTGCAGATTCATCGCCGAAAAGACATTCTGCGAGTGCCTTTGCAAGCTCGGTCTTTCCCACGCCGGATGGTCCGCAGAATATGAACGAACCCGCAGGGCGTCTGGGGTCGCGCAGACCTGTCCTGCTCCTGCGCACCGTTTCAGCGACCAGTCTCACTGCCTTATCCTGCCCGATTATCCGCTTGTGAAGTTCGCTTTCAAGTCCGAGCAGACGTCGGCTCTCGTCGGCGGACAGACGTGATACCGGGATACCGGTAGCCGCCGAAAGAACGTGCTCGATATCCTCGCGGGTGACTTCATTGCGGTAAGGCGTTGTTCCTTCCCGTCGCATTTTACCGATACCGCACCCGTCTATCATTTCGGTGAGTTCATCGGCGAGCTCGCGCAGGCTCTGAGGTTCTTTCATATTTCCGCGTGTTATCCTCGCATAGGAAGCCGCCTCGTCGATGAGGTCTATCGCTTTGTCGGGCAGGCGGCGGTCGTTGATATACCTCACCGAAAGACTGACCGCAGTTCGCAGGGCGTCATCACTGATCCCTACGCCGTGAAATTTCTCGTAGCATTCCGAGATACCCTTCAATATCGTAAAGGTGTCCTCTTCGGAGGGCTCTTCGATTATGACTTTCTGGAAGCGCCTGTCGAGCGCGCTGTCCTTTTCGATGCATTTCCGGTATTCATCGAATGTGGTCGCGCCTATCATGTGTATCTCACCGCGAGCAAGCTGCGGTTTTATGATATTTGCTGCATCTATCGCACCCTCGGCAGCTCCCGCCCCGACGATAGTATGCAGTTCATCGACGAACAGGATAATATTGCTGTTTGACGCCGCTTCATCGAGGCACTGCTTGATCCGCTCCTCAAAATCGCCGCGGTATTTGGCGCCCGCTATCATCGAGGTGAGGTCGAGCGAGATTATCCTCTTGTCTGCGAGGAAGGCGGGTACTTTTCCGTTTGCGATGAGTTCGGCAACTCCTTCAGCGACGGCTGTCTTTCCGACGCCCGCTTCACCAACAAGACACGGGTTGTTTTTTGTCCGGCGGGACAGGATACGTATGACCCGTCCTATTTCCTTGTCACGGCAGAGTACGGGGTCACATTTGCTGTGCGCTGCGAGCTCGGTGAGATCCCTTCCGTATCTGAGCAGGGTCGGGGCTTTCAGCGGCTTGCGGGAACGCTTTTCGGATGACGCCCCGCCCGAGGCACTGCAGCACATCGCAAGTATATCGGCGGGGTCACCGCCTGCGCGGCAGATAAGATCGTATGCGGTGCAGTTCTCATACCCTGCTGCCGCCGCGAGAAGATGTTCAGTGCCTGCCGGCTTGGATGGTGATGCAGATGCAAGACCGCAGGCATTGCGGATGAGCTTCATCAGTACAGGCGTTGCGGAATTGAGGTCGATGGGACAGGGGTCGCCGCGCCCGATGGTCTGCATCATTGCCGAGAGCAGCTTATCTTCATTCAGACCGCTGTTTTTCAGTATGCTGAACGCAGTGCTGCCTTGCTCGGCGGCGAGCGCGAGCAGCAGATGTTCGCTGCCGACGTAGGTATGTCCGAGCCTTCCGGCGGTGAGCTGAGATCTGTTTATGACGGTGTTGGCTTTTTTTGTGAATAACTGAGAATTATACATACAAACGCTCCTGTTCTGTATATTGCAGTATTTCATAACAAAACTATTATGTCACCCGGAATGGAAAATATTTGTCACACCGGATTACTGTACCATATAAAAATATCGCACTGTACAACATTATTTTCTATACTTCGCATGGCTGAGCGATATCAGGGAAAAGGGGACATCCTGCCCGCAGTAACACTTTTGCGGGAATGTCATAATATGAACTATGAACAGCGGAAAGCAAAACACTTCCGGGAGTTCATAATACATTATATTATTAAAGGAGCGTTTCATTTATGAACAATTGCTTTGGCGGAAACAACTGCTGCTGGATAATCCTCATCATCATCCTCGTTATGTGCTGCGGCAACGGCTGCGGAAACAGCTGCGGCAGCAACTGCGGCTGCTGAATATCCGGATCCGGTAACGATATGACAGCATGATCTGAGCGGTTTCCCACTGTGCGGTATGCGTGCGGAGGGAGACCGCTGTTTTATTATTTGACATTGCGCATTTATTATGGTATGATTGGATTGTATGGAAAATTCACTCAGGGAGGGAGATTAATGCCGGTAAAATTCACGCTAAGAACAGATACGTCAAAATGCGATAGCTGCACGGCTGGCGGACAGGCATTCGATATCTGCGGTATCTTTTATGATACGTGGTATTACAGAGATCTCACATTTGAGAGCGGAAAGATATACGGGCTGATAAGCGAGTTCCGTCAGGGAAATATGTATCTTTCCTATCTTCTCGGCGGAAAATGCAATATCAGTGACGGGCTTTGCATATACATGAACGGGAAGAAAACTGACAGACGTTCCCTCGGGCGCATGAGCTGGAACCTGGAGCCCTCACATGAATATTACAAGGATTACCCGGTGAAGAAAGCTGTCGAAACGGCTCTGAAAAAGAACAGATGCGAGGAAAGCTCATTCGCGGAGATAGCCCAGGGATTTTTGCTCACACCGGAACGCAGCGGCAGAGAGCTTTCGGCGCTGAGCGGCGAGAGATGGCGTGCTTCGGCTGCGCTGGGATATACGCTCGGAAAGCGGATATTCTATGCACCGTATGAAACGAGCAGCTTCTATCGTCAGATGTCGCAGGGCTGCCTGCTGAAAGCGCTCCGCAGGCTGACGGACAGCGGTGCGCTCGTACTGCTTCCGTGCGGTTCGGACAGCTTCATGAAGCATATCGCCGATGAATGTGTATATCTCGACCCCGACAACAGCGGAGCGATACATGAGATAAAGAAGCATTATG
>CAMVPV010000189.1 GCA_947169455.1 uncultured Clostridia bacterium
ATTTTCAATTCTCCCCTGAATTCCGATTTAAGTCAGTAACAATTATAGCACGACATCGCTGCGCTGTCAATAAAAACGCCATAGGATTTCCGACGATATATCAGAAATCCTATGGCTCGATACTTCTGTGTGAGTTTCGTCCTCAAGTGCCCGGGGTATTGTGTTTATGTTTCATTTTCCGGTGTTATGCCGCTTTACTCATCGGTATCGCTGTTGTTCCCGGAGCCTGATCTTGTGAATATATTGGCGAGAACAGCACCGGATATGTTATGCCATACCGAAAAAACAGCGCCGGGGACAGTTGCCATTGCAAGATCGGGAAATGCTGTTCCCGCAAGAGATGATGCAAGTCCGGAATTCTGCATACCTATCTCGACAGAAAGCGCCCTTGTTTTCGGTGTATCGAGTCGGAGCAGCTTTCCGAGCGCAAATCCGAACGCATACCCCATGAGGTTGTGAAGTATCACGACAGCTATTATCACGATGCCGCTCGTCAGAATTTTACCGGAATTGTGAGATACGACCGACATTACGATAAGACAGATCGCCGTTACCGATACCATAGGCAGGAACCGCGCAGCTTTTTCGGTATATCTGCCCAGAAAATGATTGAGCAGCGATCCAAGTGCAATGGGGATCATAACGACCTGTATGATAGAGATGAACATACTCAGTATGTTCACCTCGACATTTGTATGCAGGAAGAGGTATGTGATCGCCGGAGTGAGGACAGGCGCTATAAGTGTATTCACGCTTGTCATTCCGACAGAGAGGGCAACATCACCTTTGGAGAGGTATGTTATGACATTGCTCGCAGTTCCGCCGGGACACGCCCCGACCAGAACTACTCCTGCAAGAAGTGCGGTATCCAGCCGGAATGCTTTTCCCAGAGCGAATGCCAGGAGCGGCATGACGGTAAACTGACTGATGCAGCCGATAAGAATGTATTTCGGGTGTCTGATAACATATTTCAGATCATCTGTTTTCAGTGACAATCCCATTCCGAACATCACGATCATCAGAAGATAGTTGATCCAGCCGGTATCCACCCATAATGATGACACCGGGACGAACAAAGCCAATGCTGCCAGCACAAGAACGATGACAGCCATATTATTCCCCATGAATGCATTTATCTTTTCAAGTACCTTCATGCTGTCTGCCTCCGGATATTACCATTTGGAGATACTGCTGTTCACTGACACGACGCAGCGGGCTGCTGTCCGTCTGCTCCATCGCTCCACTTGAAGAAAGCATTGTAGAAGAACTCTCTCGTGAAATCCACGCCGAAGCCCTTTTTGAACATAGCTGTGGATACTCCGCTGTCCTCAAGCAGATGATCGACGTAATCCTTCACGATGACCTGCTGTGCGGCTGTGTCCTCCGGCGAGGATGCATCTGTGCGACTGGCAGCGTCGAGGTAGGTGCGCAGCATCTTCAGGAACATCGCAAGACCGCGCGCGTCCTCCTTCATGGTGAACTGCTTGTGCAGGGCGATGGGGCGGCATTCCTCGAACCAGCCGTCGCCGCCCTCCTTGGCGGGGATATCGTGCAGGTCGGAATAGCTGTCCGCCAGTCCGGAAAGCTCACTGATGATGCTCCGGTATTCCTCGCTGTCCCTGTTGGTCACAAGGTCGTAGAACTCGATTATGAACTTGCGCTTTGCCAGTGTGTACATAAGGTCGAAGGATGCCATCGGGACATTTTTGCCCCACGGCGTTATGACGATTGAACTCATCTGCATCATGGGAGTTTTCGTTGTCATTACCGCAAGGTTGCCGAGCCCGTCGATAACGTAGCGGTCAACGTGTATCCTGAATGTGCGGAGCATTTTCATATCGGAATATTCGCCAGCATCTTCCTTGTTTATCCTGAAGCGCTTGCCTATCAGCGAAAGACCGTAGTCTATACTGTCGTTCATGTGTTCGGTGTTGGAGTCGGTATGCAAGAGATATTTTTTTGCATGGAATGACCCCACAGCGGCTGCGGCAGCCGTAATCGCTGCAATGACTATCTTAATTTTATTCAAGACTGTTCCTCCTGTTGTATCATAAGTCTGTGACTTGAACATTATAATACAAAATCAATAATTTGTCAACAAAAAAACCACGGCAATTCCGCCGATATTACGGAACTGCCGTGATGTTTTTTTGTATGCTATGCAGCGGAAACGGGTCTGTACCGTTCTGATGACAGTATCCTGTCCATCACAGCCTCGGGGGATATCTCACCGCCTATGACCATATCGAACACGGCGGGGGAGAAGCCGGAGACGAGCGCGGCGCCTGTTTCGGAACGGTTCACGGGGACTGCATCGCAGCGGCTGTTGACGTTCCAGAAGATCACATCGGGGAGCTCGTAGCCGTTCGCACGGTAGAGCTTTCTCATCTCGCGGAACATAGGCTCGCTGTTTCCGCCGATTATACATCTGTCGAACTGCATATCGGAAATTATGTACAGCTTTGAGGGCATCTCGCTGCGGGGAACGCGGTTCTTCACTGCGGTGCGGAGTATCAGCGTGAACACTTTTTCGAGGTCGGTGTTAGCGACTTCATTGAAGCTTGCGCAGTAACGCACCTTTTCGGTGATGTCACGCCCCTTTATCTCTACGAGGCGGGGGTTTTGCGAGAACGTGATGAAGTGGTCAGCGAACATACCGCGGTTGTGCTCTGCGAAGTATATCCCCAGCGAGAGTGCGGCGTCGAGAGGACGGAGCGTGCCCATGCCGCAGGTCATCGAGCCGGAGCCGTCGATCACTGCGAGAGCGTTTTCGTGCTTTGCGGCGGTGAGGCCGGGCAGAGCGTTCCATGCGGCGTCGAGCGAGCGTCTTTCGGTCTGCGTGATATTTCTGTCGAGTGCTGCGCGTACTATGTCATAGGGGTACAGCCTGTCGGCGTTGAGCTTTGCGGTGCCTTTCTCCACGCTGTCAAGGAACTTTGTATAGCGTTCGCCGTCGTTGCGGAAAAACGCCTTGCGGTACTTGAACATCGCGCAGGAGGGCTGGACCTCGTAGTTGAAGGTGTAGTCGCGTTCGCGGAGACGGTTTTCGAGGATATCGGTGTATCTTCTCAGCGCGGAGAGGGTCTTGCGGTATTCGCGCTCGGACATACCGAGGAGCGCCGCCAGACGTCTGCCGCTGTTCCGTGCGGACTTTGCGGAGGCGTTCACGGAGGGGAGCCACTTAGCGAGCAGCGAAGCCTTTCCGCCGCTGTACATCGCGGCGATATCGCTTTCAAGGCGTTCCTTTATGACGGCAGCCGCTGCGTTTTCGAGGGGCGTTCCCAGAAGCACGCAGAGGTCGTCATATCTGCCGTACTCTGCGAACAGGGGGATATTTTTTTCCACCGATGCGGGGGATATGCCCGCGAGCGCGGACACTGCGCATCTGAAAAAGCGTCTTTCACCGAGACCGCCCCTTGCATCGCGCGCAAAGAAGATTATCTTCATGGTCTTTTCGGGGTCTTCCGCAAATGCGCGGGCAACTGTGTCTGCTATTTCTTCTGCGGAGGAATTCCGCATGGCGCCTGCCCTGAAGAACATATCAAGGCAGAACGACTGCGATGAACGGTAAGCAGTGCCGCCGTTCTCGGTGAATGTATAGTTGGATTCGTTCTTCAACATTTCAAGCATGATAAAAACTCCTTTCACACGGAGGTGACCTGCAAGTCAGCATAAGCACGGGGCTGTTTGCCCCGTGTGCGGGATTCGGACCCGCTTTAACCGCTTTTTGATGCTGTGGCTGACTTAATATTTCTGTTCATATAATATCGCCTGATGACAGGGCAGGCGTATGACCACGGTTCGTTTTTTCACAGCCCTTGCACTGCGGCAGGAATCTGCGCCCCTGAATATATGCTGTGAGAACCGTATTATGTGATCTTTATTACTTCGGCAATTATATAATTTGAGTATAGCTATAACCGACAATCGTATCTCTGCAAACTGTATTATCGGAAATTCAAACATTTTAATTGCCTAAGTAATAAGCAATGCACGGCACAGTTTGTGTTCCGTCTCCCCTCAGTGGCAGGGAGCGCGGGTATCAGAAGAATGCTGTCTGAGCCGTATGATAAGCTTTAACATAACAAGGCACATTATTTTATCGTGACAGGATAAATAAATTGCTGCTGTTAGTGCCTTATTACTTCGGCAATTAAATATCTCCTGAATCCGCAGAGTTAAAACCACAAAAAGTCTTGTAAACCCGCATCAAATGT
>CAMVPV010000190.1 GCA_947169455.1 uncultured Clostridia bacterium
CCGGTGGTCATTATCTCATTTATGAAAATCTGGTGCTTGTCATTGCGGTGTCATTTACCGCTCTCGGGCTGTGCCCTAAGCTGTAGGTGATCTCAGTCTCAATTATAATGATCTGAAAGGAGCGCGGTATCCTATGGAATTCCATACCTTCGGCGACAGTTCAGAAAGACCGGTGATACTCATTCACGGGGTATTTACGCCGTGGCAGATATGGGAAAAACATATCGCCGCTCTGAAAGATGAATATTACATAATAGTGCCCGCACTGGACGGACATATCGCAGAACACCCGAGCGAGTTCATTTCCTGCGATGACGAAGCCGCGCAGATAGAAGCGTTCGTGAAGGAAGATCTCGGCGGTGAGGTGTACGCGCTGTGCGGACTGTCAATGGGCGGATTCATCGCGGACAGGATATACGAGCGCGGGAACATAACGATAAAGTATCTCATCATGGACGGCGCTCCCCTGCTGAAAGCAGGCGCACTGCCCGTAAAGTTCATGACCGTTTCCTATAAGGATATACTTCACAAGGCAAAGCGGCGCGACAGGAAAACACTCGAAAATTTCAGGCGCGACTTCCTGCCGGAGGAGTTCCTTCCGATGTTCCTCAGCTTTGCCGACACCATGACGGACAGCACCGTGGAAAATATGCTCGGTTCGGTATTCGGAACGGAGTTCTCTCCGCGCAAAGACAGCGGCACGAGGATACTTTATATGCACGGCACCGCCGGCAATGAGGTATATTCCGTAAAAGCCGCAAAAGCACTGAAAAGATCCTGTCCCGATGCGGTGATAAAGCAGTTTGACGGGATGAAACACGCAGAACTTGCGGTGTATCACCCGGACAAATGGGTAAAGACCGTGAGGGCTTTTCTGGAACAGACCTGAATATGAAATGAAAAAAGAGAAAAGATCGAAAAGGAAAATAATCATTATAATACTGCTGTGCATCGTTTTTCTGATGATCGCAGCGCTCTGGGGACTGTCGGTATATGTCTATAACGAGAACTTCGGCACACGGTTCGAGACAGCCGGATATCTCATGCTTTATACCGATGATTTCGACGGTCTCACGCGCACGCAGTACAGATTTCCTTCCGACAGGGGACAGATGCTCACAGGATATATGTACTCCTCCGGCGAAGAACAGCGCGGTATAATAATTCTCGCACACGGCTTCGGCGGCGGCGGACATAATTCCTATATGAACATCATCGACTATTTTGCAGAACACGGTTACTATGTATTCGCATACGACGCCACCGGCAACGACGAAAGCGAGGGCAATAAGGTCGGCGGACTTCCGCAGGGGACCATCGACCTCGAACACGCGATATCCTTCGTTGAGGAAAATGAAGCCTTCCCCGACCTGCCCATCGGACTTTTCGGGCACAGCTGGGGCGGCTACAGCGTATGCACCGCACTCGTGCATCACCCCGAGGTGAAAGCCGTTATCGAATGTGCGGGCTTTGTGCGCTCCTCCGATATGATAGAGGCGGAGGGAAAGCGTCAGGCGGGTAATTTCATATATGCGATGCTGCCGTTCGTAAGGCTGCACGAGTTCATCAACTACGGCAGCTATTCGCAGAATTCCGGGCTGGACGGTCTTGCGGCTACCGACGCCGCCGTGATGATAGTTCACAGCAGCGACGACACCACCGTTCCTACGGAATACGGGTATGACGTTTATTACGGGAAATACAGGGACGACCCGCGGTTCGTGTTCATTCTGCGCGGGGACAAGGGGCACAATGTCTTTGAAGACAATACATACCGCCGCGAGCTCAATGAGAAAATCCGCGAGTGGTCCGCTTCTCTCGGTTACGATACGGCTGCTCCCGAAAATGCGGAGCGCTTCATCAGGGAAAAATCGGAATATATCACAAGTATCCTCGACAGAAGGCGGTACTGCGATATGCTCGACAAGGAACTTGCCGGACAGTTCACGGAATTTTATGATGAACATTTATAAGCACTATCTACAACTTAAGGATTTTGGGGCAGGGGACGCCCTCTCTTGCAAATCAACAGTATTTCAATACTGTTGATTATGTCCCATCCCTCTTGAAACAGTCCACCGGACTGTTTCAATTCACCCCCTTGCGGAGCGCTTAAAGTATAGGGGATTCCGCGCCCTGCGGGGCGCGGCGAGGGCTCCGCCCCTCGACCCCGCAAGCCTTTTGAAAAAGGCTTGACCGAAAACTTTGATTGCGGCTAACGCCGCATTTTACGCTTAAGTTGTAGATAGTGCTTTGCTAACATCGGATAAAACGCAGTCCGGAGGATAATTTCATGGCAATTGAAAACAAACAGCTCCAGAACGAGCGCTCGCTCGCAGGACAGATAAGCCGTCACTGGACTCTTCACTCGGCGCTGAATTATTTCATAATGGATATCATAACCGCGCTTGTGGCTGTGCTGTGCTGGTGCGCGAATTCCGAATTCAGGGCACAGGGCGATATCGTGCTCAGCATGAAGCGGGGCTTTGTATCCGGGAGCGGCAGCCTGTACAATTTCATTGCGGATTCATACTACGTTTTCGGGGAGAACTCCGCACCGTCCGGAACGTTCTTCCTGCTGCTTATGCTGATAATCGCAGCGATGATCGTTTGCCAGCTCTTCATGCTGCTTGCCTCCACGGTGCGCGGCTCCAAGACCGCCCGCCGCATACTGAAGCCCATACGGGAGATCGCCGCTTCGGTGAATATGCCCGAACAGGACGTCAGCGTGAATGTATCCGCAGCCGCCGACAACGCAGAGGAACACCACGTAGATCACGATTTTTCCGACCTGCGCACCGCTATCGACCGCATGGATCCCATGATGTCAACATCACATATCCACACCGGCAACAGCGATCTCGAAGAGCTCGAAGACGCCGTGAACTCACTGCTCGACCGTATGCGTGAATCATACAGCAGGCAGGCGCAGTTCGTAAGCGATGCCTCGCACGAGCTGCGGACGCCGATAGCTGTTATCAAGGGCTACGCAGATATGCTCGAACGCTGGGGCAAATCCGACCCCGAGGTGCTGAACGAGAGCATCACAGCGATAAAGAACGAATCGGAGCATATGGGGCGCCTTGCGGAACAGCTGCTGTTCCTCGCAAGGGGCGACAACGGCAGGCAGACCGTAAATATGGATATTTTCTCGCTCTCCGACCTGGTGAACGAGGTATGCTCGGAATACCGCGTCATCGACAGCGCACACCGCTACAACACCGATATCCGCGGCAGCTTCAAGGCTTACGGGGATATATCGCTCATCAAGCAGGCGATACGCATACTCACCGACAACGCCAAGAAATACACTCCCGAAGGCGGAGAGATAACCCTCGGCGCGCGCAGGAACGTGCAGGGTGAGATCTGCTTTGATGTAATGGACACGGGCATCGGCATGGAACAGAGCGACATCGAGCATATCTTTGAGCGCTTCTACCGCGCCGACCCCGCCCGCAACCGCGATACAGGCGGCACCGGTCTGGGGCTCGCCATCGCAAAATGGATAGTGGATAAGCACAACGGCAGATTTGAGATCTCGAGCTGCGTGGGGATAGGCACGAAAATGACCGTCGTTCTGAAAAAGATCAACCCCGACAGCGCGGAATTCATACTCAACGAAGAAAAGAAGAGCCGTTCGCGGTCGTTCATAGCGCGGTCGCTCGCTGCAAATTCACAGCGTTCTGCGCATACATGAGGTAATGCAGATGAATTCAGAAAACAAACCGGTCATCATCCTTTCGGTGATATTCGGAATACTGCTGGCAGTCGTTCTGTGTACGCTCCCCGGCACGGGCGGGAGCTTTCCGCTGGCTTTCTGGTATAAAGCGGGCGGCTCGGTAATTCTCATGTTCGTGATATACAGGTTATTCGTGAAGAATATAGCATCCAATGGCAAGGAAAAGGGGATAAAGATCACCATCATTGAGTTTTTCATTTTCCTTGCCGCGATGATACTATGCAGCATACTCGGGATAAACCCGTATGACGGGCTGCCGAAGAAATATTCAAGGTGAGAGCCCGTTCAGCACCTCAGCGGCGCGCGTCTTTTCGGCAAAAGTGCGGCATTATCACCGGAAAATACCCGTAAAGATATCCCCCCTTGCTTCATAGAACTGAAAAAGGGGGGTTAATTATGCATATATGGATATTTACAGCGGTTCTCCGC
>CAMVPV010000191.1 GCA_947169455.1 uncultured Clostridia bacterium
GTCGCAAGGATCAACAGTGCTTTTTTCTTACTCATTGATACCACCTTGTTGTTGAGTTTCCGGATAGCAGACAGCGGGACGCCCGCCCATACGGCGGGACATCCCCGCAGCCGCTTCTTACTTGCGGAGGTTATTCAGCGAGAGGAGTATCTTCTCCATCTTATCCTCTGCCTTTGCGAGCTTTGCGCGTTCATTCTCCACCTGTGCGGCAGGAGCCTTTGCAAGGAATCCCTGATTGTTCAGCTTGCCCCTGGAGAAATCTATATCCTTCTGAACAGCCTTCATTTCCTTTTCAAGGCGTGCTATCTCCTTGTCCCTGTCGATGAGGTCATCGAGGGGGATGAACAGTCTTGCGCTGTCTGTAACTGCCGTTACCGCATCGGGCATATCGAACGAATCGCCTATCGTTACCGAAGAAGCCCACGCAAGGCGCTCAATGAACATCTTTCCTGCTTCAAATACTTCCTTGTCGGCAGTTTCGATGTACAGCGCCGCCTTTACCGAGGGAACAACGTTCATTTCGCTCCTGCGGTTCCTTACTGCGCGTATAGCTGCGATTATCTTTTCAAAGTCGTTCTCTTCCCTGTCAAAGCAGAGCGAGCTGTCGAACTGCGGGTAGTCGGAGAGCATGAGCGGGGTGTCCTCATCGGAAACAGCCGACCATATCTCCTCCGTTACGAACGGCATGAACGGGTGCAGCAGCTTTATCATGCCCTTCAGTACCCATACGAGAACGTTTCTTGCGCCGTCAGCGGTCTCGCCGCCTGCCTGTATGCGCGGCTTGGTGATCTCGATATACCAGTCGCAGTAGATGTCCCAGATGAAATCATACAGCTTGGAGCACGCAACTCCGAGCTCGAACGCATCAATGTTCTGATTTACTTCCTTTGCGAGCGTGTTGAATTTGCCTATTACCCACTTGTCCTCGGGAGCGAGCTCCTTGGGAAGTCCCGTCGCTCTGAAATCATCGGGGAGGTTCATCAGTACGAAGCGCGAAGCGTTCCACAGCTTGTTTGCGAAGTTTCTCGATGCCTTTACCTCCTCGATATATCTCATGTCGTTTCCGGGAGCATTGCCCGTGGCGAGCATGAAGCGGAGGGCAGCCGCGCCGTACTTTTCGATCTCTTCAAGCGGATCTACGCCGTTTCCGAGCGATTTGGACATCTTCCTGCCCTGACCGTCGCGTACCAGTCCGTGTATCAGTACGGTATTGAAAGGTACCTTTCCGGTGTTTTCGAGCGCTGAGAACATCATCCTTATTACCCAGAAGAATATGATATCATATCCGGTAACGAGGGTGTTTGTGGGATAGAAGTACTTCAGGTCCTCTGTTTCTTCCGGCCAGCCGAGCGTTGAGAAAGGCCACAGCGCCGAGCTGAACCATGTGTCGAGCGTATCGGGATCCTGTCTCATCGGCTTGCCGCACTTGGGACATACGCAGGAGGATTCCTTGGTAACTACCATTTCACCGCAGTCGTCGCAGTAGAATGCGGGTATCTGATGACCCCACCATATCTGACGCGAGATGCACCAGTCGCGGATATTTTCGAGCCAGTGATAGTATATCTTGTCGAAGCGCTCGGGAACGAACTTTGTCTCGCCCTTCTTTACCGCATCGATCGCGGGCTGAGCGAGCGGCTTCATCTTTACGAACCACTGTGTTGATACCTTCGGTTCTACGGTAGTTCCGCAGCGGTAGCAGGTGCCTACGTTGTGGTCGTGATCCTCGGTGCTTACGAGGAAACCGCCCTTTTCGAGGTCTTCAACGATCTTCTTGCGGGCATCGTATCTGTCCATGCCGGCATAAGCGGGATAATCATCGGTTATCTTCGCGTCATCGGTGAGCATACACATAACGGGGAGATCATGGCGCTTTCCGACTTCAAAGTCGTTGGGGTCGTGTGCGGGTGTGATCTTTACCGCACCGGTGCCGAATTCCATATCGACATATTCATCGGCGATAACGGGTATCTCTCTGCCTACCAGCGGAAGTATGAGCGTTTTGCCTACGATATCCCTGTATCTTTCGTCATTGGGATTTACTGCAACGGCGGTATCTCCGAGGAGGGTCTCGGGGCGGGTGGTGGCTATTTCAAGTGAGATGTCGCTGTCCTTTACGGGGTAGCGTATATGCCAGAAGTGTCCTGCCTGATCTTCGTAGGTAACTTCGGCATCGGAGAGGGTCGTCCTGCATTTCGGGCACCAGTTTACTATCCTCTCGCCGCGGTAGATGAGCCCCTTGTTGAAGTATTTTACGAAAACGTCCTTAACGGCATCGGAGCAGCCCTTGTCCATAGTGAAGCGCTCTCTCGACCAGTCGCAGGAGGAGCCGAGCTTTTTGAGCTGTTCAACTATCCTGCCGCCGAACTTTTTCTTCCATTCCCATGCGCGCTCCATGAAAGCCTCGCGCCCGAGTTCTTCCTTGGTGATGCCTTCCTCGCGCATAGCGGCAACTATCCTTGCTTCGGTAGCGATAGCGGCGTGGTCTGTTCCGGGCAGCCAGAGCGCGGAATAGCCGCACATCCTCTTATGGCGGATAAGGATATCCTGCAGTGTCTCATCGAGGGCGTGACCCATGTGGAGCTGTCCTGTGATGTTCGGAGGGGGAATCACGATGGTATAGGGAGTTTTCTTCGGGTCAACGTGAGCCTTGAAGCATTCGTTGTCCATCCAGTATCTGTAGATCTTGTCTTCGGTCTCTTTGGGTTCGTAAAGCTTGGGGAGTTCTCTTCTCATAATGTCCATTCCTTTCAAATATAAATTAAAAACGCCCTGAAAGCCGAAAATGACTTTCAGGGCGAAAATATCCGCGGTACCACCTGAATTCACACCCGCACGGAAAATGCGGATATGCGCTCGATACCTGATCCCGCGGGTACACCGTGGGGGGTGCTGTCCGTGCGGAGAACGGTATCATACCCTTAACGCGGGAAACACGCCGGAAACTACTCTCGTGAAAAAAATATCACGATCTCGCGCCCGGGGCTCGGGGGCTACCTTCTGCGCCGTTCCATGAAGAATCACACCTTACATCTTCTCTCTGTGATGGAAACGGGAGCATACTCCTCCCCGTCAGTGCCTTTTATAATATTATATAGATGATAACACAAGCGTTCCTGTTTGTCAATAAGTGCGCCCCTTTTTTGTGAAATATTAACGATGATGCGGCATTTTGCGTACTGACTGATGTTTGATATGCTTTTTCTTTTTCGTTTGTTCCGGTTGATCTGTATGCTGCGCAGAACAGCTATCGATGATTTTCAATTATCAATTGAGCATAAGCGCGTAAAATTGACTATTGACAATTATTTCTTGTTGTGGTAGAATAAAATGCGCCGGAATATTGTTTACGGCTAACGGAATGCACCCGCGCGGTGCGAAAGGAGAACAACATTGCTTTACGACTGCCATTGCCATATACTGCCGGGCATAGACGACGGCTCAAAAAACCTCGATATGTCCGAAAAAATGCTCGACCTTCAGAAAAAGACCGGCGTTGAAAGGATAATCGCCACGCCGCATTTCTATTTACAGGAACAGAGCGTGGACAGGTTCATCGAAAAACGCACCGAAGCATACGAGAAGATAATGCCAAAGGTGCAGGAACGTGGAATGGAGCTGATATGCGGCGCCGAGGTGCTCTATACCGAATCGCTGATAGATCAGGATCTCTCGCGGCTTTGCATACAGGGGACGAAGTATATGCTCATCGAGCTGCCATACACCAAGCTGACCGGCAGGTTCATAGATTCCTTCCGCAGCTTTGCGGGCAGCATCTTCCCGGATATACTGCTCATCCTCGCACACGCGGAACGCTATCTCAATTTCACCGATGAACAGGACGTGCTCGAAGTGATGAACGCGGATATGCTCGTTCAGCTGAACAGCGGTGATTTCAAGCCGTTCTCGCCGCACACGAAGTTCATGTACAGGCTGCTCAACTACGGAATGGCACATCTGCTCGGCACGGACTGCCACAATACGGGCTCCCGCTGCCCGAATATGGATATCGCAAAGAAGCAGATAAGCAAGAAGGTAGCACCCGAATGCTTTTCTCACCTTATGCACAATGCCGAGCGCATCTATAACGGGGAGATATTGTAAAATCACTACCCACAACTTAAGCGTAAAATGCGGCGTAAGCCGCGAGTAAAGTTTT
>CAMVPV010000192.1 GCA_947169455.1 uncultured Clostridia bacterium
AGCATTCTGCTCAACTGCGATAAGGCAGGGAACGCCCTTGCCCGCCTGATATTCGCTTCTTACGGTGTGACCGGGTCCCTTGGGAGCGATCATGATGATATTTACATCCTTGGGCGGAACGATGCAGCCGAAGTGGATATTGAAACCGTGTGCGAATGCGAGTGTCTTGCCTGCTGTGAGGTTGGGAGCGATCTCCTTGTCATAAACCTCAGCCTGCTTCTCGTCGGGGATAAGTATCATGATGATATCGCCCTTCTTGGCAGCCTCGGAAACGGATACTACTTCAAGACCCTGCTTTCTTGCCTTTTCAGCGCTCTTGGAGCCTTCATACAGACCAACGATAACATTGACGCCACTGTCCTTGAGGTTAAGTGCGTGAGCGTGTCCCTGGGAACCGTAGCCGATTATAGCGACGGTCTTGCCGTCGAGTCTGCTGAGGTCGCAGTCCTGCTGATAAAAGATCCTGTTCATTTGAAAATTCCTCCAATAAATTTATTGCGTTTCGCGCCATGGAAAAGACAGCGCGGAATTTACTGCATTATCATGGTATCACATTTTTGCGGTGTTGTCAAGAGAGAGGGCGGTATTTTTCCTCAATATGGGATAATGACGAAGAACTCCCGCTATTTCTGATTTCTGCATGATCTTATGTAAGTATCTGCTTCATCACGGGATAATCCTTCCGGCAGAGACTCATATTCCGCTTTCGTCCACCCGTTGGATCTGAGAAATTCTTCTTCGGTCGGGGAAATGTATGGCTGACAGTCTATATATTCTATATGCTGCGGCTCTCCCTTTTTCTTTCCGGAAATATCCCGCAGTATCCTCATTTCTTGATAGTCTCCGAACCCTTCTGTATAGCGATGGCGCCTGTGCGGACGATCTCCTTGATGCCGTAGCTCGTGATAAGCTCGCGGAACTTGTCGAGATTGGCAGTCGTGTCGGATATCTCTATCGTCATGGATGTCGGTGTGATATCGGCTATCTTCGCGCCCATGATGTCGCAGATAGTCAGCACCTCGCTGCGCTGCGCGGGGAGTGCGTGTATCTTGATGAGCTGCAGCTCTCTTGCGAGGAGCTCGTCCGGGTCAAGGGTGCGCACCTTGAGCGTATCCACCAGCTTGTTGAGCTGCTTTTCGAGCTGCTGTGCGGTATGCTCGTCGCCGTCCGCGACTATGGTTATCCTCGATACGGTCGGGTCATCGGTAACGCCTACCGCGAGGCTGTCGATGTTAAAGCCGCGGCGGGAGAAAAGTCCCGATACTCTCGAAAGTACACCTGCGTGGTTTTCCACAAGAATAGATATGGTATGTTTCATATTCTTCGGTATATCATCTGTGATATACCATTCCTCCTGACTGATTATATTTTGATCTAAGGTTCGCTATTCTTCCGGCTATATTCTTTTCAAATTCTTCATCGCTGAACTTCGGGTCGCGTGTTTTCCGCCATATATCACAGGGAACGCCATCACATTCACCGCAGTCTCCAAAGCCGTGATCCTTGCAGCAGTGATATATCGCACATTCCACGCCGCCGCAGTGAAAGACCCTTCCGGCACATTCATTGCAGCCGGGGCACATTTTCTCTGCATAGCAGTAACATTCGGGGCAGTCCGTGCCGCATACGCTCATGTTATCCATATATTTCACCCGTTACAGCGTTGTTTCATATTTATATACATTGCATTCGATGAAGTACGGTCCCTTTGCGGATTTCAGACGCTGCACCGCAGCCTCCGCCTCTGCCATTGAGGACACCCTTTCGGACGGTATGCCGTATGCTTCGGCGAGCTTTACGAAATCGGGGCTGCCCTTTAGGTGCACTGCCATCTGATGATCTTCGTAAAGGTTGGTCTGGAGCTCGCGCACCATTCCGAGGCGGTTGTTCTTCATCAGTATGATCTTCAGCGAAAGACCTTCCTGTATCATCGTGGCGAGCTCCATCATCTGCATCTGGAAGGAGCCGTCGCCGCAGATAACGATAACTTCGTTGTCCGGTGCTGCCATTTTAGCGCCTATCGCGGCGGGCAGCGAATAGCCCATGGTGCCCATTCCGCCGCTGGTGAGGAAACGTCCCTGCTTCATCTCGAAGTTGTTGCACGCCCATATCTGGTTCTGCCCGACATCGGCGGTGCAGATAGTATTTTCGGGAAGCTCTGCGGACAATTTACGCAGGAACATCTTGGGATTGATATATCCCTCCGTCTCATCGTTGACGGGCGCTTCGTTCTTTATATCGGAGAGTTCGCGCACCCATTCCGAATATTTTTCCTTCGGGAAGTCCTCCGGGGAGATGTTTTTTGTAAGTTCTTCGAGGATATTTTTACAGTCGCCCACGAGCGGTATATCAACGGGAATATTTTTCCCTATCTCGGCGGGGTCGATATCTATGTGGATTATCTTTGTGGTCTTGGCAAGGAACTTCGGAGCTTTCACCGCACGGTCGCCGACCCTCGCGCCTATGAGTATCATGGTATCGCAGCGCGAGACAGCTTCATTCGCGCTCTTTACGCCGTGCATACCGAGCATACCGAAATACAGCGGGTGTGCGGTCGGGTAAAGGCTGAGCCCCATCATCGTGGAAACGGCGGGAATACCGGTCTTTTCGGTAAATTCAAGCAATGCTTCGCGCCCGTCCGAGAGGAATATGCCGCCGCCCGCGCATATAAGCGGTCTTTCCGCAGAGAGCAGCGCTTCGCGTATCTTCTTCATCTGCATGACATTGCCCCTGACTGTGGGCTTGTATGTCCTCATCGTGACCGAATCGGGGTACTCAAAATCTATCATGGACTTCTGCACATCGACCGGAACATCTATCAGCACAGGGCCCTTTCTTCCGGTGCCCGCAAGGTAGAACGCCTCCTTGAATATGCGCGGTATATCGGCTGCTTCCTTCACGAGATAGCTGTACTTCACGAACGGCTCAGCCGCACCCGTGATGTCCGCCTCCTGGAAAACGTCGCAGCCTATCTGGTCGGTGGATACCTGTCCGGTTATACAGACGATCGGTATGCTGTCCATATAGGCGGTAGCTATCGCCGTAATGAGGTTCGTGGCGCCCGGACCGGAGGTCGCGATGCACACGCCGGGTCTGCCGGAAATGCGCGCGTAGCCCCCTGCGGCGTGAGCGGCGTTCGCCTCGTGGCGGACGAGCACATGATGTATATCGGACTTGGAAAGTTCATCATAAAAAGGACAGATAGCCGCTCCGGGGTAGCCATAGACGACCTTTACTCCCTCTTGTTCAAGGCATTTTACCATTGCTTCGGCGGCGTACATCATCAAAATCACGTCCTTATCGGTTATTTGCGGAAATACATCTGCATACATCTTATTATAGTACTTTTCCGGCGATAAGTCAAGCAGAAAATACTTGCAGCCGGCGGATGCCCCACTGTGAATATCCGTATGCCGGTAAAAAAGATCCGCAGCCGTTATCCGATACGATAACGGCTGCGGAGATCATTGTTTATTTACTGTCTGTCAGTTTGCCTGGCTGTTTGTCTTGCCTGCCTTTTTGGCTTCGAGGTCAGCGAGGGCGTCCTTGCGGGAGAGATTTATCCTGCCCTGGCTGTCTATCTCCATTACCTTGACAACTATCTCGTCGCCTATCGAAACAACGTCCTCGACCTTTTCAACTCTCTGCTTGTCCAGCTTGGAGATGTGAACAAGTCCGTCCTTGCCGGGAGCTATCTCAACGAATGCGCCGAAGTTCATCAGGCGTACTACCTTGCCCTTGTATATAGCGCCGATCTCGGGGTCATTAGCGATAGTATTGACTATCTGTATAGCCTTCTGGGCATCAGCCATATTGATACCGGAAACAAATACGTCACCGTCGTCGTTGATGTCGATCTTGACATTACAGTCAGCGGAGATCTTCTGGATGACCTTTCCGCCCTGACCGAGGACATCCCTGATCTTGTCAACGGGTACCTTTGTGCGGAGCATCTTGGGAGCGTACTTGCCGACTTCCTTCCTCGGTTCGGGGATAGCCTTCAGCATTATCTCATCGAGGATATAGTCACGCGCCTTGTGTGTCTTTGCGAATGCTTCACGGATTATATCATAGGTAAGTCCATCGACCTTGATATCCACCTGGATAGCTGTGATGCCCTTGTGAGTTCCGCCTACCTTG
>CAMVPV010000193.1 GCA_947169455.1 uncultured Clostridia bacterium
AGTCGATTATCTGCAAATTGCGTTTCAGCGGAGCACCTCTGTTGTAGCGTTTGTAATCCGGCAGGAATTCGGTCAGCTTTATCCCATGGGCGTTTGCATATTCCCGCGCAGATGTATCCACTCCTCTCGCGCCGCCCGAAACTATCTCATCTGTCCCCTCCGGAATATATTTTTCAAGGTCGGGTACAGTAATTTTTCTTGAGCCTATAACTGCTGTTTTCATAATTATCACCTCAAAATAGATGTGAAATAAACATATTATGCGTTCACATTGTCAATTATAACACAAAATGATGCTAAAATAAAGCATATATATTTCTAAAAGAGGTGCATATTATGTCTATGAAGAGCTTATCTATCCGAATAGATGAAGAATTACTTGATAAACTTCATGTAGTTGCAGATTATGAAGCACGTTCAGCAAACGGTCAGATCATAGTGCTCATTCGTGACTGCGTTGAAAAATATGAGGAAAAATTCGGTAAAATTGAAATAGGCGTTTCAAAGAAAAAAACAGATAAATAATGTAACATAATACGAGGTGCAGTATATGGCAGTAAAGAGCGTGTCAATACGAATCGAAGAAGAGATGCTCGACAAACTCGGTTATATAGCGGATTATGAGGGGCGTTCCGTGAACAGTCACATTCTCGTGCTTATCCGCAGGGACATAAAGGCTTTTGAAAAGGAAAACGGCGAGATCACCGGAACTATCCGCCCCGATCTGAATGTGAAGCCGCCAAGGAAAAATGGATAAAACAAATAAGGTGTATTATGAATAAAATCTTACTGCGATTTACATTGAGAATTGATAGGGAACTGTTTCAGAAATTCCGCTATGTTGCGGAATATGAGGGACGTTCTGCAAATAAGGAGATCGAGCAGATGCTGAAAAAACGTGTCGCAGAATTTGAAAAGAAGCACGGCGAGATACAGCTTGACGACGATAACTGAGATACAGCATAAAACCTCGGAGCCTCATTCATGGTTCCGAGGTTTTGTTTTCTTCCGGCAGGATTTCATCAAGCGTATATTTCTTCCCGTCACGGATAAGGAAAATTTCCGCGCCGACATTATTTTCTTCTGTATATTTCTTGTACCGCATCACCGCAACATCAACAAACTTCGGTTCGAGCTCCACTCCGTAACATAGCCTGCCGAGCTGCTCACAGGCAATGAGCGTTGATGCCGAGCCGAGGAAACCGTCCAGTACCAGACCGTTCGACTGCGTACACTGTGAAATGAGGTATGCAATCAGCGGCACAGGCTTGCTTGACGGGTGACCGCAGCCGTCCTCCTTGCTGTTCTTGATGCGGTCGAATTCAAAGACAGTCTTCTGCTTCTGATCGCCGTACCAGATATGTTTTCCGTCCTTGCGCCAGCCCCAGATTATGGGCTCGTGTATGTATTTCCAGTCGGTGCGCGTCAGAACAAGACGGTCTTTTTTCCAGACCAGACCCGCCCGGCCTTGAATCCTGCGTCCTCGTATGCATCATGAAATACACGCGCTTTCGAGGTGGCATAGAACACGTAGATGCTCGCATCCTTTGCCATTGAATCATGAAACTGCATGAATGCCGATTTCAGAAATTCGTACCCCTTTTCATCATCGAGGTCGTCATTCTTTATTTTGCCGGAGGTGCTTTCGAGATTTACGAGGTACGGCGGGTCGGTGCAGACGAGGTTTACCTTCGTGTCACCGAGCAGAGCCGTGTATGTTTCGGGAACAGTCGAGTCGCCGCATATAACGGTGTGCTTTCCGAGGTGCCATATATCGCCCGACTTCGAGAAGCACGGCTTTTCCAGTTCCGCATCAACATCGAAATTATCCTCTTTCGCTTCTTCATCATCGGCGAAAAGGTCGGCGAGTTCCTTCTCATTAAAACCCGTGAGCGCAAGGTCGAAGCCGAGATTTTTCAGTTCTTCCATTTCCACGGCGAGAAGGTTATTGTCCCAACCGGCATCAAGCGCCATGCGGTTGTCCGCGAGGATATATGCCTTCTTCTGCGCTTCGGTAAGGTCGTCCGCATACACGCACGGAACTTCCGTATAGCCTTCTTCCTTGGCTGCGGCAAGTCTGCCGTGACCGCAGAGGACGTTGTTTTCGCGGTCGATAATGACGGGATTGATGAATCCGAATTCCCGCAAAGACGAGCGCAGTTTTGTGATCTGCTCCGGCGAGTGCGTCCGGGCGTTGTTTATGTACGGGATCAGCTTTGAAATTTCAACAAGCTGCATTTCTTTGGTGGTGGTCATATTCACATTCCTTTCCGTGAGCGCAATAGGCGTTCCATAACATCATCCTGCGGTGTCGCGCCCGTAAATTCTGAGGAGCAGTTTTCCTTGACGATCTGAAATATCTGGTACCACAGGTTGTTTACCTGCTTCATGTAGTTCTGGCTCATGCTGACGTAGGGACTTGCGATTGCCTGTCCGGTGGTCGGGTGCTTTGCGAGGAAGCCATATTCCGAGATCGCGTGTTCGCACTGTATCCAGCGGGAAACGCTCATGGCGTAGTTCCGCACGAGCTGGGTGCTGACCAGCTTCTCGCAGCCGCGCTCCTTGAGCCAGAGCCAAGTTTCGCGGAACACATCTTCGGCATCAAAATCGTCACCGTTCTTCTGGCGGTCTTTCATGTAGCTTTTCGGTTCCGGCATATCCTCGCCGGAGAGATCTGCATCCGCAGGCAGCTCCATGACCGTCAGCTTTCTGCCGCCCGGATTTCCGCTTCCGATCTTCTCGGTCAGCGACTTCGATTTTCTGCCGCTTCCGGCTCTCGCACCGCCCCTTGCGGTTCCGTCCTTTGCCAATTTAATGCCTCCTTGGGGTAATACCCCGTTTGATTTCGCTTTTTTCGCACACGCGACCCTGCCCCGTTCACCCGTGATATTTCTGACAGAGATTTATACCGCCCATGGGGGTATCAATGCCAGCGGTCGCCTCGCTTTGCATGAAGTCGGGAATGACAGCTTTTGCAGAGGCTCATCAGATTGTCGGTGTCATTCGTGCCGCCCTCATTCAGCGGAATGATATGATGAACGTGTTCCATAGGAACCATTTTTCCGTTCGCAAAACACTCCTCGCAGAACGGATGCGCGGCGGCATACTTCTCGCGTATCTTCCTCCACGATGCACCGTAGCGTTCGGAACGCTTGTATTTCCTGCCGTACTGTTCGTATTCCTTGCCGCGCTGCTTTTTATGCTTCTCGCAGTAGCTGTCGTCAGTCAGTTCCGGACAGCCGGGGTAAGCGCACGGGTGCTTCGGTTTTCTCGGCATAATGGTTCCCTCCGTTTTGGGATATAAAAAAGCCCTGCGGGATATACCGCAAGGCTCTCTGAATTTTTCGCTATTATAATCATATCACACATCAAGTATGCAATGCAATAGCAAAGTGTGCCAACTTTACGTGGGAACGGAAAAATTTTTCAAAGCCTCTCCGTGAACCCTGTGAACGCTTCTCAAAGACATATTTGTCAGTCTGGCGATGTCATTTCACGTGCGGTTTTCAGAATAGCGGTAACGAAGCACAAGCTGCTGATCAGTGTCTGCAAGCTGACTTATTGCTTTGTTGATCTCGTTTTTGAGATCAACAAGTTCATCGACCTGTGTGTTGATGTCCTGTTCGATCTCATTTATTTTTTCGATACACTTCACGAACCTCGGCTCATTGCTGTGGTTGGAATTATAACGTGCTTCCGTGCCGCAGGCGGACAGCCTTGTCAGCAGGTCTTTCCAGTATTCCAGTTCGTAAATATAGCTGTTTATCCTCGCGTCCAAGAATCTCGCCTGATTAAGATAATCCTTTATCGTCATCATAAAACTCCTTTCAGATCTGCCCTGACTGCATCGATAAGTGCGGACTGCACCTTGTCCTTGTCAAGCAGGGCTTTCATTATTTTCTCGTCGATCGTTCCCTTTGTGATGATATGCTGCACCACCACGCTCTCCGAAGTCTGTCCCTGACGCCACAGTCTTGCGACAGTCTGCTGATACAGTTCCAGTGACCACGTAAGTCCGAACCACACCATTGCCGACCCGCCGCTCTGGAGATTCAGCCCGTGACCTGCGGCCGCCGGGTGTATGAGTGCCGCCAGATCGGAAGAGCGTCGTGTAGGGAAAGAGTGTAGATCTCGGTGGT
>CAMVPV010000194.1 GCA_947169455.1 uncultured Clostridia bacterium
AAGACGGCAGATATGAGGGTCGGGCGTATCTTGCCGGCGGGAAATACAAGTCCGTTTATGGCAGAACCGAAAAGGAAGCTGCCGAAAAACTGCTTGATCTTCTGAAGGAACAGAGCATTTCCAAGGTCAGATGCAGGAGATATTTCAACGATCTTCTTGATGAATGGCTCTGTTCACTGAACATCAAGGAATGCTCGGTGTATTGCTATAAAACAAAGGTCGAGAACCATATCCGCACCTATTTTTCGGGCGTGAAATATGAAAATGTCGATGAAATGACAATGCAGAATTTCACGCGGGAACTTCTGAACAAGCACCTGAGCAGCAAATATATCAACGATATAATTTCCATCGTCAAATCTTTTGCAAAGTGGGCTTGGAAGAAATATCATTATGAAAATAAGATTTCAGGGGTGAATACGCCGAGAATAATGCATAATAAGACCACATTGCTTTCCGCCGAGGAACAGCGCAGGCTGTGTGATTATGTAAAGAATCAGCCTGATACATTCAATATCGGCATTAATATTACCATGAATACGGGAATCCGCATCGGGGAACTGTGTTCTTTGCAGTGGAAGGACATTGACCTTGACATGAAGATACTTCGGGTATCGAAAACTGTACAGAGACTGCCCTGTAATAACGTTGAAAGAAAAACTGCCGTCAGGATAACATCACCGAAAACTGCATCATCCGTCCGTGAAATACCCCTGCCGGACTACCTTGCCGATTATCTGAAACAGTTCGCCAGCGATGGTGACAGCTATGTACTTTCGGGAACAACGAGGCTCATAGAACCGCGTGCGATGACAAATTATTTCAAGCGGACACTGAAAAAAGCAGATCTGCCGTCAGTAAAATTTCACTTCCTTCGACACTCCTTCGCTACAAACTGTTTGCAGGTCGGATTTGATATAAAGACGCTTTCCGAGATACTCGGTCATGCAAACGCCGCCACTACTGTAAACACCCCATATGGACACCCCATAACCCCGCAGCCATATCCGATATAAAAAGCTCAGCACCGACGCTGAGCTTTTGCTTTTCCCCATCCATATTTACATAAGTCTTAAGGCAACACCGCACAAAGACCGCCTTACGGCTTTGCACGCAATCTGCTTGCATAAATTCCGTCATATCACCCAAATTCTCCTTAACTTGCGCCAGCAAATCTGCGTCGAATTTAGGAGATCTGACGAAATTTCTGTCTGCGCATCTTGCGCACAATCTTTGTGCGGTATTGCCTTAAATATGTAATATGTGTCCTCAGAACACAAAAAATTTCTTGATTTCTCAAAATATGGTTGACAATTTTGTTTATATATGCTATAATTTATGTAAGTTCGCATAATAATTTGTTACACAATGTCAAAACAGGAGGTATATCTATGAAGATCACAGGCTTTAATCCGCTTATCGTTTCCAAGGACGCGAAGAACTTAATCAAGCTGTTTGAAGAACTTAATCAAGCTGTTTGAAGAGCTGGGCTTTGAGAAAAAGCACGAGCTAAAGGCCGATACCCGGAACGGTGCGATGTCTATGGTGCGTATGAACGACGCCAATGGCTTTGCTGTGGACGTGACGGATATGCAGTCGCAGAAGCAGGACAGCACTTTCATACGCATGAACGTCGATGATTTCGACGAGGCAATGGCTAAGCTCACCGAGAGCGGCTTCAAGAATTTATACGGCGATCTTATCATCGAGATCGACCATGCCAGGATAGTGTTTATGCAGTCGGTTTCCGGATTTGTTATCGAACTGGTAAAGCACATAAAAAAATAAATTAGTACGGAGCAATAGATCATCATGATTACAAAAGAGGAACGAAAGCAGATAGACCCCGGGCAGAAAGCCTGGCACTACATACACGATATCAACAGCCTGTACAGCGGGGATCTGAATAAAACAGCCATTGCTGACGGAAACGCCGTCTACACATACGGTATGATGTTCCGTCAGTGGGAGAGGTACGCTTCTGTATTCTCGGCGCTGGGAATGACGTCTGAGAACCATGCCAGAGTCGGCATCATGGGTTCTGTCTCGGCTGAGACGGTGTTCTCCGTCTACGGACTGAATATGGTGGGCGCTGAGGTATCGCTCGTGGCTGCGTTCAAGGCACTGAAACCGTCGCGTATCCTGCAAACGATACGCGACGAACACCTTACTGATTTCATCATGACCGATGATTTCGCACAGCCAAATCTGTTCAACGAGCTGCTTGGCCGCAAGGACGAGATCGGGCTCAGAAATATCCTGCTGCTTCATATACCGGTGGGCGGCAGCTCTGTCGATCCGGTCATGACGGCAGCGCAGGAAGCGAAGTTCATGTATTTCAAGAGCTGGTATGCGCCGATATATATGGACGTTCTCCTTGATATCTACGGAGATCACCCGGTGAGCTATGCGCCGTTTACGAGCAGCGAATGCGCGTTCATACTTCATACCACCGGAACGACAAGCGGTACAGGCTACCCCATCGTGCTGTCAGACGCCGCTTTCAACGCAGTGAGCAGCTGTTTCCTGCGGCTCGACAGATACGAGGACATCATGCAGGAGCCCGTGAGCGGCTTGCTCGTAGATATGAGCAACGCTTACAGCATCGTCGATCAGCTCCACATTCCGCTGACTATGGGCGGTATGGTGGCTGTCGTGCCCGGCGGAGCTATGAACCCGCATTTCTACAAGGCCGTTCCCGAATTCGGCTTCACTGTTCTGTTTGCCATCAGCGCGCTGCTGGACCAGTGGCTGAGCCTGCCGGAAAGCACGCCGATGGATTTTTCCTCGCTGCGATATGTCATACTCGGCGGCACATCGGTCTCGGTCAAGGACAAGAAACGTTATCTCGATTTTTTCGCAAGGCACGGCGGGAAAGACGTGGTGCTTCTTAACGGCTACGGCATTTCGGAGCTTGGCGGCGCGTGCATACTTTCCACAGCTGACCCGGATGACGAATCCATAGGTCACCTGCTGCCTGAGATCGGGCTGCGGCTGTACAATGAGGAGGAAGACCGTGTATACTCACAGCAGGACGCTCCCTGCGAGGGCTTGCTGTACCTTACCGCACCCTCAATGGCGTCTGCTGTGCTCGACGGTAAGAGCATCATGGATATCAGAGAGTTCGACGGCGCGTATTACGTATGTACGAACGACCTTGTGCGCGTGGAAAGCGACGGAAGGATCACGTTCCTTGGCAGAGCAAACAGGTATTTCCTTAACGATAAGGGCTTCAAATACGAGGCGGGACGTGTGGAGACGGAAATGTCCAGACAGCCCGGTATCGTTAACTGCGCGATGGCACCGGTATACAGCAAACTGACGCATGACAATATCCCGATGCTCTGCGTTCAGACGATTGGAACGGACGCATCTCCCGAGACCGTTATCATCGACGCGCTGCGGCAGGTGTTCATTAAGGACAAGACGCTGCCTGAGGATCATATCCCGCACCGCGTGCTTATCGCCGAAGAGCTGCCCAGGAACGGCAACGGCAAGGTCGATCTGTACCGCATAAGCAAGGGAGACGTTACAGGGAAGACCTACGCTGTCGAGCCCTTCCGTATCTTCGGCAGACTGACTGATATCCGCCTTTCGCCTGTCAAGGACGAAAGCTCAGTCGATATGATAAAGGAAGTATTCTCTGAGATCAAGGACGACCTTAAAGACGATATATTGTTAAATACTACCATGAAAGAAAGGGAAGAAAGCATGAAGGATATGAACAAGCTGCTTACAGGTTTCCGCGCAATGAACGAGATCGGAGGTCAGCTCCTGAAGCTCATGCAGCAGAAGCCTTCCTGCATGGGAATGCCCTGTATGCAGCAGATGATGCAGAACATGATGCCCAATATGATGCAGAATATGCAGGGCATGATCCCCGGCGTGATACCCGGCATGGCGCCCAATATGCAGGGTATGATGCCGAATATGCCCGACATGATGTCTGGTATCCGGAGCATGATGACCAATATGCAGAACATGATGCAGAACATGATGCCCAATATGATGCAGAATATGCAGCAGACCAATCAGATGATGATGCAGATGATGAGCCGGCAGCTTGATATGATGAACCGGAATCAGAACAGGTTCATGGATCAGCAGCGTCAGAAAGATC
>CAMVPV010000195.1 GCA_947169455.1 uncultured Clostridia bacterium
GCTTAATCAACAGTATCTCCGATACTGTTGATTATCGACCACCGCAAGCCTTTTGGAAAAAGGCTTGACCGAAAACTTCACTCGCGGCTAACGCCGCGTTTTACGCTTAAGTTGTAGATAGTGAATATAAAAATATCCCGTAAAGCGATCTGCGTTTTACGGGATATTTTTGTTTGTCTTACTGATTGAGGAGCACGAACCTATATACACAGAACCCACCCGCGAGAAGCAGCAGTATCAGTATTGCCGCTATCGCGCCTGCGGGCGATTTCTTCTTCACCTCGGGAACGGGCTCCGGCTTGACCGGTGCGGGCGGTTCGGGTTCGGGAACAGGCTCCGGCTCGGGTTCGGGCACGGGCTCCGGTTCGGGCTCGGGAACGGGCTCCGGCTCGGGCTCGGGAACAGGCTCCGGTTCGGGTTCCGGGATAGGCTCCGGTTCGGGCTCGGGTTCCGGCTCCGGCTCGATGATAGGTTCCTCCTGCCGTATATGTCTCGGCGGGAGAGCTTCTTTCTTCGGCTTGAAATCCTTCATGTTCTGCGGGCGCTGTATGCTTATCTCGATCTGCGGCGCACCGCCCGGCTTATCTTCATCGGGTTTTTCCTCCGTGGTTTTTTCCTCGGCGGTTTTTTCCTCGGCGGTTTTTTCCTCCGTGGTTTTTTCCTCGGCAGGTTTTTCCTCCGTGGATTTTTCCTCCGCAGGTTTTTCCTCCGTGGATTTTTTCTCGGCGGGTTTTCCCTCCGCGGTTTTTTCCTCGGCGGGTTTTTCCTCCGCAGGTTTTTCCTCCGCGGTTTTTTCCTCTGTGGGCTTTATCTCCGCAGTTTTTTCCTTGTTCCGATCACCGTTATTATTATTGTGATCATGTTTTTTCTTCTTTTTCTTTTTTGAGCCGGTATTTCCATGATCATTTACGGGCTTTGTATCAGCGGGCTTGTTTTCCGCTGCTTTTTCCTGCTTTGCCGGTTCTTCATCCGTTTCAGCGGGTGCGGGAGCTGCCGTGCTTCCGGCTGCTTCCGGCTTGATCTCTTCCGTATTCTCCGCAGGAGATGTTCCGACTCTTGTTCCGCATTCGGTGCAGAATTCCTGTCCGGGTCTGAGCTCGCAGCCGCATGAACTGCATACATTCATCGCGATGTCCCCTTTATCGTTTTGTAAAGAACCTCTGTGATACGCTGTATTTTCCCCCGGGCTTCAGCTCGGTGTAGCCGCTCATCTCTGCGGGCATATCGAGATTGGGCGCATTGACCTGTGCGGTCATCGGCTCAACGCAGAAATAATCCTTGAAGCCCTTGTCGTTCCAGATTATCCAGAATTTATAGTTTTCATCAACTTCGTTGCAAATAGACTTCCCGCTCGCGGTGTCGGTCATGATAACGCCGCGGAACGGCTTTCCGTCAAGCAGTGCCGCGCCCGAAAGATACATATCATTGCAGATATCTGTCAGCACGGGACATTTCTCGCCGGAAACATACAGCTTGTCGCGCTGTGTGAGCGGTATCATCCTTCCGGTGGGCAGCCATCTGCGCTTGTTGAACGGCAGACGCTTCTCCGCGGGCACGGTCAGGCGGATATCCTCCTGCTTTGCGTCCTTCACGAAGGGCGCATTGTAAGTCGTGTGTGTGGCGACCGAAACGGGCATCATAACGTCCGACCTGTTGGTCAGCGTTATGGTCTGCCGCAGACCCTCCTCCTCCGAAAGCTCGATGAGTATCTCCGCTCTGAACTTTACAGGAAAGCAGCTGAAAAAGAAGTCGCTCTCATCGTAATTGAATTCGGTGTGCACGAACGCCTTGCCGTCCGATACGCCCATATCCTTTATCCTGTGTGCTCTCCTGTGGATGAAGCCGTGTATATGGTTGCCGAACTTATCCTCATTTTCGGGCAGATGATATATCCTGTCCGAGGTGCGCAGTATGCCGCCGTCAAATCTGTTTGGCAGATACAGTGCGGGAAGTCCCCACACCTCGGCGGAATTCATTATCTCCGCTATGCTCACGGCGTCGCCGTAGCGGAACACCTCGATATCGTTTTCATTGTCACGGAAGCGGAGCACATTGCTCCCGAGGCTGTTTGCGACGACAGCCTGATATCTGCCGGCATACAGTCCGACAGCCTTTATTCCCTTGTGGTCGATAATTTCCGAACGCAGATCCATTTTCAATTTTTCCCTTTCTCTTCTGTTATTTCAAAACAGGAAGATCCCCCCCAGACCTTCCTATTTTCTGATCTTGAGTGATATATCGAATGCCTTTACCGAATGAGTGAGTGCGCCGACCGAAATGATATCCACACCGGTGAGTGCGGTCTCGCGTATATTATCGAGGGTGATGTTCCCCGACGCTTCGATGAGCACTCTGCCCTCGCTCTCGTTGACGCATTCGGTCATCTGAGCGGCGGACATATTGTCGAGCATAACGACATCGGCGCCCGATTCCACAGCCTCGCGGAATTCATTGATATCGCGCACCTCAACCTCGATCTTGTTCATGTGACCCATTCTGCTGCGCAGCTTCATGACGGCTGCGGTTATCCCGCCGCAGGCATCGATATGGTTGTCCTTTATCATAGCCGCATCGGACAGGTTGAAGCGGTGATTCCTGCCGCCGCCGATCATTACCGAATACTTTTCGAGCGCACGCAGTCCGGGAAGGGTCTTTCGCGTCTCGGCGACCGTGGCGTTCGTGCCCTTGCACTGTTCTGCGTATTTCGATGTTATCGTAGCGATGCCCGACATATGCTGGAGCAGGTTGAGCGATGTGCGCTCGCCTTTGAGTATTGAGGCGGTGCTGCCGCTTATCTCGGCGATGCAGTCGCCCTTTGATATGCGGTCGCCGTCGTTTTTGTATTTCTTTATCGAAATGCCCTCATCGAGCAGTTCAAACACGCGCAGGCAGACATCTATGCCGCACAGCACGCCCTCGTCCTTTGAGATGAATTCGGCAGCGGTCACGGAGCCTTCCTCGGTGAGGAGGTCGGCGGCGAGGTCAAGATAATTGATATCCTCGCATATTGCGCGCTTTATGATATCATCTACATAAAATCTGTTCAGAAGCATAGGTTTTCCTTTCAGAGCGATCTGTATACGGCATCGAGTATCGTCCCCACGCTGTCACTGAACAGCAGGTCAGCCCTCGAATCGTATGAAGTGGGTGATTTGTTTATCAGCACGAGCTTGTTGCCGCGGTAATAGTCGATAAGTCCGCTTGCGGGATATACCGACAGGGACGTACCCGCAACTATGAGTATATCGGCGCTTTCGACAGCCTTTACCGAGCCGCTGAGGATATTTCCGTCGAGACCCTCTTCATAAAGGACGACATCCGGTTTGATGAGGTGTCCGCAGCTGTCGCAGGAGGGCACGCCGTAAGCCTTCTTGATGTATTCTGCGTTGAACTGTTTTCCGCAGCTTACGCAGTAATTGCGGTGTACGGAGCCGTGCAGCTCATATACCGCCTGACTTCCTGCGGCGTAGTGCAGTCCGTCTATGTTCTGTGTGATGACCGCTTTCAGCTTGCCCATTTTTTCGAGCTCGGCAAGTGCGATGTGAGCCTTGTTCGGTCTTGCATCGAGACAGAGCATCTTGTCCTTGTAGAAGCGGTAGAATTCGCTTACGTTATTGCAGAAAAATGTGTGGCTGAGTATCATTTCGGGCGGATAGTCATACTTCTGGTTGTAAAGCCCGTCCACGCTGCGGAAATCGGGTATGCCGCTTTCGGTGGAAACTCCCGCTCCGCCGAAGAAAACGATATTGTCCGACTCTTTAACCCAGCTGCATAATGTTTCCAGTTTTTCGCTCTTAGTGGTGCTTTTTTCATTTTTGTTCCTGCTGCCCATATTCACCGTTCCTTTCCTTTGTCACGCTGTATATTAAAGTATATCACAACAATCCGCAAAAGTCAAGCGTGCGGTTGATGTCTCGCGGCGCTGTCGAAAGGCTGATTGTAACCGTATCGTAACCTCTTGTATCCGTATCATGTACGCTGACCGGTTGACTGCGCAGGAAAAGTGCGGTATAATAAGATCAGCATAAAAAACAGGCGTATCTGTACTTACATAATCACTATCTACAACTTAAGGATTTTGGGGAAGGGGGACGCCCTCTCTTGCAAG
>CAMVPV010000196.1 GCA_947169455.1 uncultured Clostridia bacterium
CATCGCCAAGAGCTTTCTTAAGAGCTATGCCGGTGTCTGTATGCAGGGCGTCGTAATCGTTCTTGCGTGCCATATCCGCGGCGGACATCCCGTCCGGAGCAGTATCTACGGTCATCATAGTGCGTTCGAGCAGCATCCTTATCACACGGAGGTTTTCCGCATTGTCATCAACTGCGAGGATACGGCAGTCCGGAGCGATGAAGCTGTCGGTGCAGGTGCGTTCATCAAGAGTGAAAGTCAGCCTGCCGACAGGGGAGCTGTCGAATACCTTCTGAACGACCTCGATACCGAAGGTGCTGCCTGCATTTTCAGCGCTTTCGGCGATCAGCCTGCCGCCCATGCTGTCTGCGAGATCCTTTGATATCGCAAGTCCGAGACCCGTTCCCTCTACTGCGGATTCGACGGCGTTCTTGCCTCTGCGGAATATCTCGAAGATATGTTCAAGCTCCTTTTCGGGGATACCTATACCGGTATCCGAAACGGTTATCCTCAGAAGTGCTTTCTGTTCATCCTGCGGGATAGTTTCGGCGTGAAGCCTAATCGAGCCGCTTTCGGTATATTTGACCGCATTTGAAATGAAATTCGTGACAAGCTGTCTCAGGTGATTTTTGTCGCCTTCAAGCATTGACATCATTTCCGGTGAGATATCCGTTTCAAACGAAAGCCCTTTCCGCGAACAAAGCTCCGAGCCCATAGATACCAGCTCCGAGAGAAGGGAGTCTGTACGGTAAGGCTTGGACGATGTGACGATCTTTCCGGATTCTATCTGTGTGACATCGAGTATATTGTTGATTATCGAAAGCAGATGATCGCCCGAGCTCTGTATCACCGAGGTATATTCGTGTATCTCACCGGGGTCCTGCGAGCGGTTTATGAGCTCGCTCATACCGAGCATGACATTTATAGGCGTGCGTATCTCGTGGCTCATATTCGCGAGGAAGATACCCTTCGCCTTGCTGCTCTGAGTGGCTTCAGTCATCGCTGTTTCGAGCTTTTTCTGCTGTGTATCGTACATTTTCAGCTGAAAGAACATCGCCGCGCCGAGCGCCGAGGAGGATACCGCAAATCCCGTGATGACGTCTATCATTATCGCCTTGTCGTCCGGAAAATGCGTTACGATCTCCGGACGGCGGTATGCAGCGATACAGCATATCACGTAGATAAGTATTTCCGCCGCCGAGAAAATGATGCCTATCCTTCCCTCCAGCATGAACAGCGTGAATGTGGTAGCAAACACGAAAAAGCATGGCATTCCGCTCTTGAAGCCGCCCGCCGTGAAGAACATTATCGGGAACAGCAGCATGAACAGGAACATTATGGTGATGATGTAGCAGATGCGGTATTTTCCTGTTATCGAGGAGTATATCAGCAGCACTATCGAAAGCACTGCCGACGAGAGCAGTACGGCACTGTTCAGGAGCGATGTGCCGTTTATCAGCGAGATCAGGAATACGGAAAAGCTGACGAGAAATCCCGTAAGTGCGAGAAGATCGAACACCCTTGCCTTGAAGCTCAGCTCGGTGGAGAACAGCTTTCCGAACAGTCTTTTCAGCATGGCACATCATCACCTCCTCTGCAGTCAGAAAATTTCTGTCATTTCAGCATTTCGACTGAGTCACCCATATCGTCCTTTTCATCGTTCCAGATAAGGGAGCCATCGACTATCTCAAATGTTGCGGAACCGTCATTGTATATCTCATTGACGTCCTCGTTGCCGTCCTCATCAAATACATAATCGTTGCGTGTCCCGATGCCGTCGCAGCGGAGGACTCCTCCGTCATAATAGCATCTGTACTCCCATACGGAGCCTTCGGCGGCACTGCTGCTCCAGTGGATATTGACGAGATAGTCTCCGCCGTCCTCTTCGATCACCGTCGTGATCCTTCCTACTCCCCATACTCCGATGAAATCATCTGCAGATACACTGCCGTTTTCATCGTCCTCGCGTACATAGTGCGGATCGCCGGACTGACCTGCATAGAGATCGTTGAGCGGAAGCTCTCCGGATACTCCGAATCCCATGATGAAGTCTCCGGTGTTCGTGTAGAGGTTGTACCAGTATTCCTTGCTGTCATCGGGATTAAGGCTGTATTCAAGATCGACGTAGCCTTCCTCTATGGTCTTGTCGGAATGTGTTATGACAAATTCACCGGTATAAAGGCTGCCGTCATGGAAATATATGTATTCATCGCCGCTGCGCCATGTACCGTCAAGCGCCATTATGCTCACGGAACCGGCGGGGGAGGAGTATGCGGGATAGTATCCGTACTCGTTCGGGTCGGGGTCGTCGATGCCCTCGTCGCGGAGCGCGATATCGCGGCGGAAGTGGACTTCGTCCTCGTCAGCGGGAGTGCCCCAGATATCGAGAAGCTGTTCCCCGTCAGGGTCTCCGGGGAATGCCAGCCACAGATCTTCGTCTTCATAGAGATAGTACCACGGACGCTTTGTGCCGTCGCCGAACTCTTCATAGTCTGTCTTCACGGTCCCGTATCTGGCTCCGCCGCCCTTGTATTCCAGTATAAATGTACCGTCTTCATTTATTGTGAGCGTTCTCGCGTCGAGCGCATCCTCGAACCACACGCTGGCAACATCACTGACGCTTGCGGTGTTTTCCGCAGCGGGCGCTTTAGTCTCCGACGCTGTTTCTGAGGTCGTTTCCGCTGTGGTCGAGGCTGCAGTCGTCGTCGTTGTTTCGGCTGTTGTCGTTTCGGGAGCAGCCGTAGTTGTCTGAGCAGCCGTGGTTTCGGCTGATGAAGCTGCGGGTGCATCTGTACCGGCGCCGCAGGCGGTCAGGGATGCCATAAGTGTGATAAGCGCGATGCAGGAAATCATTCTGTTCTTTTTCATAACTGTACCTCCGGATATAAGACATATTGATCATCAGCTATAATGATATCACATCCATCCGGAAAAAACAATGTCCAAAAGGGACACTATTTTTGATCCTGCTGATCTGTTTTCTGACGGGCTGCACATTTACGTTCATTGCTCCGGCAAATCAGGTACGGGTTTTTCTGTGTTGCTTGTTGTGCAGATACGGGAACTTTACAGCTGCTCTCCCATATATGTATATATGCCGGGGCGATACGATCGACGCATAATGAAAGGCTTTGATGAATTTCTTTCACGAAACTCTTGCATTTTCCGCGGCAATGTGATATAATAATATCCGGTATTGCCATTAACAATTTTTTTCGGAAGGAATGTTGATATGGGCTTTCTTGATAACCTGATAAACGGTATAAGCCTCGGGAGCATCTACGCAGTTATCGCTCTCGGCTACACGCTTGTCTATGGAATCGCCAAAATGCTGAACTTCGCCCACGGTGACGTCATTATGGTGGGCGGATACGTTATATTCACCGCAATGACCACCATGGGGCTGAACCCCTACCTTTCGGTGTTCATAGCGATAGCCGCCTGTACGGTGCTCGGCATAGTCATCGAAAAGATAGCTTACAAGCCGCTCAGACAGGCAACGGGGCTTGCTGTGCTCATCACCGCCATAGGTGTGAGCTATTTCCTCCAGAATATGGCTCTGCTGATATTCGGAGAGAAGCCCGTCAATTTCACATCTGTCGTCAATATCCCCAAGATACCCCTTTTCGGCGGGCAGATAGTCATCAAGAGCGAGACGACCGCCGCGATACTGATATCTGTGATGATAGTTGTCGGACTTTCGCTGTTCGTCAACCACACACGCAGCGGACGCGCAATGAAAGCCGTCTCTGAGGATAAAGACGCCGCACAGCTCATGGGCGTCAACGTTAACAGCACTATCTCGCTCACTTTCGCGATAGGCTCGGGGCTCGCGGCGATAGCAGGTGCACTTCTCTGCTCCACCTATCCCGTGCTCTCCAACACCACCGGCGCGATGCCCGGCATAAAGGCGTTCGTTGCGGCAGTGTTCGGCGGCATAGGCTCCATTCCCGGCGCGATGATAGGCGGTCTGCTTATCGGCGTGATCGAGATACTCGGCAGGGCGTACATATCTCCCCAGCTTGCCGATGCGATAGTTTTCGGCGTGCTGATAATCGTGCTCATGGTCAAGCCGACAGGTATCCTCGGCAAGAAGATAACCGAAAAGGTATAACAGGAAGG
>CAMVPV010000197.1 GCA_947169455.1 uncultured Clostridia bacterium
GAAAGTAACCGTCCATGCCCCTTATTATCTCATATCCCCTGTCACATATAGCCGGTACTCATACAGAAGCATTAAGCCATAGTATTTCTGATGCAAGGTCAGAAGTACTATGGCGTTTCCATTGACAGACCTTCAATGCTGTGCTATAATTACTAGCATAAATCGGAATTTAACGGAGTGTTTATAATGAAAGTGGAATCAGATAGCTATATTTGTAAAGACTATGACCGAAGTCGATCTATCTCAAAAGCCTGAATTTACACATTGTCTTGCTGTTGTAAAAACAGGTGAGGATTACCTTTTAGGCTGGAATAAATGGAGAAACAGATATGAGATATTCGGCGGTTGTATCGAGAAAGGAGAAACAGCAAGAGATTGCATTATCAGAGAATGCAACGAGGAATTAGGGCTTGGTTCCTTTGAAGTTTTTTATCTTGGAGCAATGAAATTTTTAATGAAACCAGATTATTTCTCATCAAATGAACGAATAGAACTTGGTGGTTTATATGGAATCAAATTACCCGACTTAAATATTGAAAATATTTATAAAATGATAAAAGATAAAGAAGAAATCACAAAACTCGCACTATACAGTCATGTGAAGAATAAAGAGCCGATTGCCTTGATTGATGAAAAACTGTTGGAGTATTTTGTATAAATTCTGATTTAGCTTAGTAACAATAAGTACAATGCCCCTGAGCACTTTGAAAGGCTCAGGGGCAAAACTTCTATATGAGTACCCGTCTTATCCCGTCCGGGTATTTTCTTTGCTTGTGTATTGCTGACGTTATCCGATTGACAAAGATATTTTTTTCTGTTATAATAGTGTCATCACCCGAAAGGAGAAGCTGCACCATGAACAACGAAAAGAAACATCTCCCTCTCTGCATAGCACTGTGCATCGCCGCCGTCATTCTCGGCGCTGCAATGTTCTTTTTTGAAATGTATCTCAGCTATTTCAGCACCGCAAACAAAACAATGGCTCTGAAATGGAACGAGACAAAGGTGCTCGTCATAAGCGTTTCCGAAAAGCCCGAAAAGGAAGTCAGCAAGCTCATCGATTTTCCGTATTTCGGCAAGGTGACCTACCTCACAAGATACAACTACTCCGCATACGGGAAACGCATCAACGGCGGCGGCAACTGAAATGAAGCCGCCGTGTTCGCCGAAGCAAAGGCGGGAAAGACCCTTGACGCCTACTACAAGCCGGATGACCCCGAACGTGTGGAATTCACCATACCAAAGCTTACCTATATAGTTATCATCGCTGTCACATACGTTATCGCCGCCGGACTTGCCGCATGGGCAAGGGCAGTCAGCGTTTCCGTGACCGCAGTGCGCCCGCCCGAACAGAACCGCCGCAGGGGTCTGCGCACTTCATATATGGATATCCCCGCTGTGCTCATCATAGCACTCTGCCTGATATGCTTCTTCTCCGGCATGGCAGCCGGCTCGGTAAGGGCTGCACACCGGTACGGCGTCGATGAGAACGCCGCCGCGGTATATTCCGCAAACCCGTAAAACAAGTATTTCATATAGGGATCACAACGTCCCCGCGCCTGTCCGACAAGGATACGCGGGGGCATTTTGTTCATTATCCACAACACAGAAACCGCTTTTTTATTGTCAATATCCCGGATGTAGAATATTTGGAAAATATCGGGGCGATATTATAGATAATCACCAAACATAAAATGACAGCCATACAAGATATTGACATTTTCAGAAAACGTGATACAATATATAGTGTAGGCGGTCGATGACCGCAAAAATGATGCCGGTGCGCGGGACAGACGCTTTATCAGTATTTTCCGGGCAGAACAGCTTATTTTATGTAAAGAGAAATATACCTGTTGATGTGAAAAAACAGAGATCGATTGAGAGGTTTGATAAGTATGAAGATCATCAAGAGAAGCGGCTCAGAAGAACAGTTCAATATCGAAAAGATAAGGAACGCCGTTATCAAGGCAAACAACAGCGTAAAGGAGACCGAAAGGCTCTCCCTTGCACAGATAGATGACATCTGCGTGAACGTTGAGGCTCAGTGCGTTGAGCTCAGCCGTGCGCCGGGCGTCGAGGAGATACAGGATATGGTCGAGATGCAGATAATGGCTCACGACTCCTACCCCGTAGCCAAGAACTACATCACCTACCGCTATCAGCGCGCCCTCGTCAGAAAAGCCAATTCCACCGATGAACAGGTGCTCAGCCTCCTCGAATGCAACAACGAGGAGATAAAGCAGGAAAACTCCAACAAGAACCCCACCGTCAACAGCGTCCAGAGAGACTATATGGCAGGTGAGGTCAGCAAGGACATCACCAAGAGACTGCTCCTCCCGCAGGATATAGTTGAGGCGCACGAGCAGGGCATCATCCATTTCCACGACGCGGATTACTTCGCTCAGCATATGCATAACTGCTGCCTCGTGAACCTCGAGGATATGCTCCAGAACGGCACCGTCATCAGTGAGACCATGATCGACAAGCCCAAGAGCTTCTCCACCGCCTGCAACATCGCAACGCAGATAATCGCCCAGATCGCATCCTCGCAGTACGGCGGACAGAGCATCTCGCTCTCCCACCTCGCTCCGTTCGTTCAGGTGAGCCGCCTCAAATTCCGCAAGGAAGTACGTGAAGAGCTTGAATCCGCAGGGCTCAGCTTCACCGAGGAGGATGTAAACCGCATCGCTGAATCCAGCGTGAAGGAAGAGATCAACCGCGGCGTTCAGATAATCCAGTACCAGGTGATAACCCTCATGACCACAAACGGTCAGGCACCGTTCGTCACGGTGTTCATGTACCTCGACGAAGTTCCCGAGGGACAGACAAGGGACGACCTCGCAGTTATCATTGAGGAAGTCCTCAAGCAGCGCATCATCGGCGTGAAGAACGAAAAGGGCATATTCATAACCCCCGCGTTCCCCAAGCTTATCTACGTTCTCGAAGAGGACAATATCCACGACGACAGCAAGTACTACTACCTCACAGAACTCGCCGCAAAATGCACCGCCAAGAGAATGGTGCCCGACTATATCTCCGAAAAGGTGATGAAACAGCTCAAGGAAGGCAACTGCTACACCTGCATGGGCTGCCGCTCGTTCCTCACAGTATATAGGGACGAGAACGACAAGTTCAAGTTCTACGGACGCTTCAACCAGGGCGTCGTTACGCTCAACCTCGTCGATGTTGCCTGTTCATCAGAGGGCGACATGGACAAGTTCTATCAGATACTCGATGAGCGCCTCGAACTTTGCAGACGCGCACTCATGTGCCGCCACAACCGCCTGAAGGGCACTCTCTCCGATGCCGCTCCGATACTCTGGCAGTACGGTGCACTCGCAAGACTGAAAAAGGGCGAGCCTATCACAAAGCTGCTCTACGGCGGATATTCCACGATATCCCTCGGATATGCGGGTCTGAACGAATGTACGAGATATATGACAGGCAAGTCCCACACCGACCCCTCGGCGACACCGTTCGCGCTCGACCTCATGCAGCGCCTCAACGATGCCTGCGCTAAATGGAAGGCTGAAACGAACATCGGGTTCAGCCTGTACGGCACTCCCCTCGAATCCACGACCTACAAGTTCGCCAAGTGCCTCCAGAAGCGCTTCGGCATTATCGAAGGCGTCACCGACAAGAACTATATCACGAACAGCTATCATGTACACGTTACCGAAAAGATAAACGCTTTCGACAAGCTCAAATTCGAGTCGCAGTTCCAGAGACTTTCTCCCGGCGGCGCTATCAGCTATGTGGAAGTTCCGGATATGCAGGGCAATATCCCCGCTGTTATCTCAGTGATGAGATACATCTATGACAACATCATGTACGCCGAGCTGAATACCAAGAGCGACTACTGCCAGGTGTGCGGCTACGAGGGCGAGATAGCCATAGTGAACGACGACGAGGGCAAGCTCGTATGGGAATGCCCCTGCTGCGGGAACAGGGATCAGAACAAGATGAACGTTGCACGCCGCACCTGCGGATATATCGGCACACAGTTCTGGAATCAGGGACGCACACAGGAAATACGCGAAAGAGTGATGCATCTCTGATGCACTTGTTCATCAGGTAACACATTTGCGGGGGCGCC
>CAMVPV010000198.1 GCA_947169455.1 uncultured Clostridia bacterium
CATAGGAAACGTAGTAGGGGCTCTTGTTGATGGTCGCGGTGCCCCTGTAGGGCTTGCCGTCCTTGAGGACTGTCTGTGCGATGTTTTCAGCCATGGGAGTGCCGACCATCTTCTTGCCTGTATCAACGGAAACGAGAGTGGTGGAGTATCTCATATTGCCCTTGAATACGGTAACGTCGCACTCAACGAGCTCCTTGGTAGTTTGCATCCAGGCTTCCTCGGAAAGTTCAAGACCCATTACGATCGCACCGTATGTATTGCCGCTCCTTTTGAGAGGACCCGCGCTGATGGTCGCGAGAGCCTCCTCCTCGGAAACTATGCCGTCTATGGTCTTGCCCTTGACGAGCTCTGTCATATTGATGGTCGTCAGAGGATAATTCGCGCTTTTGGATACGATATTTCCTTCGGTATCACAGATAGCGTAGAAGCTGTGCTCATACATACCGTAGTTTTTCCATGCAGTTGTGAAGTAATTCGTGTCCTTTTCGGATATGGCGCCGGCGAGGGAAACGTCCTCTTCCCACATCCTTACCTGAGCTGCGAGTATCTCAGACTCTTCGTTGAATTTATCCTCGAGCACCTGCATTCCGACAACGCCGCGTTCAACGAGTATCGAATCATTGTACTTCGAGAACATCGACAGTGAAACGACAAGTATAAGCGCCACAGAGAGGATGAACGCCAGAATAACGATTATGATTATCGCCGTTCCAAGACTTTTTGCCTTTTTCATAGGAATAAATACCCCTTCCGCTCTCCGCAGTATCGGAATATCCGCGCAGGATCGCACACTTACGCCGTATTCCGGAGAACTGTTGTTATTATATATACTTCATTATACACTATAATAAAAACATTTGCAATAGTTTTTGTCAGATTTCCCAAAAAAAATTACACAAAATTTACGATGTATTTTGTGATATCGGTCATTTCGTGTCATAAAGCGGAACAGAAGGTGTACGGGTTGTCTGTATGTAATTGCACAGCAATTTTTCTGTAACCGATTTGTATATTATTTACATCGAAGCCCTCATATCCGCCCTGTATAAGAAAAAATTTGTGAAATATCAACAAAATATAGTTTTTATGTACAGAAAACTATTGTATTTCCGGCAGATATGTGCTATAATATACAAGAATATAAACTATTGCCTGCCGTGTGCTTTTCCGGAAGCACGGATGCGGCGGAATGGAGATATGTCATGTCTGATAAGAACAGGATAGAACACAGCAAGAGCCTCGAATTCATCATCTCCGTGGGGGTCACGATCATCGCGGCGGTATGCATAGTCGTGCAGTTTCTCGCCGGGATACTGCTCCAGAACCTCATACTGTCGATAATACTTGCGCTGGTATGCCTTGCGGGTGCCTACTTCGTGACAAATTACCTTGCCAAGAAGCTTTTCGCACCTATAAAGAAGGTAGCCGACAGAATGGTCACGCTTGCCGAGAACGGCGACCTCACCTCGCCCGTTCCCGTCGTTGAGAGCGAGAACGAGGTCGGACTGCTGTCAAGGTGTCTCGACAGCGCAGTCAGCTCGATGAGGGAATGCATCTCCAATATGTCCGACGGTCTCGACAATGTGGCACAGGGCAACCTCACATACGAGCTCAGCGGCGAGTGGCGCGGCGATTTCGCGATGCTCAAATCCTCATACGACAAGATAATCCTCGACCTCTGCGGTATGTTCTCCGAGATCGGCACTGCGTCCGGTCAGGTGAATACCGGCTCCATGCAGGTAGCGGACGGCGCTCAGATGCTCTCGCAGGGCGCTACCCAGCAGGCTGATTCGATAAAACAGCTTTCCATGCAGATAGAGGACGTTGCCGAAAAGGTCCGCGCGAGCGCTTATGCTGCAAAGAACACCACCGGCCTCGTCAAGCAGACCACAGACAGGATAGGGGTATGCTCGCAGGAGATGTCCGATATGCTCACTGCTATCGAAGAGATCAACAACAGTTCGCATGAGATATCCAAGATAATCAAGGTCATCGACGACATAGCGTTCCAGACGAATATCCTCGCACTGAACGCCGCGGTAGAAGCCGCTCACGCAGGTGCAGCCGGCAAGGGCTTCGCGGTAGTTGCCGATGAAGTACGCAACCTCGCCGCCAAGAGCGCCGAAGCCGCAAGCCAGACCACATCGCTCATCAAGCGCTCCATTTCCAGCGTTGAAAAGGGTTCGCAGATCGCCATGAACACCGCCGCCGTACTCGAAGGCATCGTTTCCGGCGCGAACGAGATATCCAGGGAGATCACCAACATCACCGAAGCCACCGAGATACAGGAAGATGCGATCCGCCAGATAAACCTCGGCGTCGAGCAGATATCCTCCGTCGTTCAGAGCAATACCTCCACCGCTGAGGAATCCGCCGCAGCCAGCGAGGAGCTCTCCGGTCAGTCCAGTATGCTCCGCGAGATAATCTCACGTTTCAGATACGAGCGCGATGACAGCTATGCGGACAGTTACGGCGATGACAGTTCTTCCGACTACGACAGCGGCTCGTACAGTTCTTCTGACTATGACGACAGCTCATACAGTTCTACGGACTACGGCAGCAGCTCGTACAGTTCTTCTGACTATGATGACAGCTCATACAGCTCCTCCGGCTATGACAGCAGCTCGTACAGCTCATCTTCCTACGATGACAGTTCGTACAGTTCATCCGGCTACGACAGCAGCAGTACATATACCGCTCCGTCCTACGAGCCGTCCGCTCCCGAAATGCCGTCCGTTCCCGAGAACAAGGAGCTTGTATTCGACAATAATGATATCACACCGACCGAGTTCACACCGATACAGTTCAACCATACCGATTACGAGGATGCTCCCGCGAAGATCATTCTCGACGACGACGATTTCGTGAATGTTGACAGCAAGTATTGAGTGTCCTCCCGCACCGTAGTTAAATATGAAAAGATCCGCGGCAGTTCTTGCGAACAGCCGCGGTCGTTTTTATTTATTTCTGAGCTCACTGTGTACGCCGGATGCCGAACAGCTCATCGACCTCCTCAGCAGTGTCATATACACCGGTCAGTGACTGCTTGCCTTCCTCATAATCATCATGATATACGTGGAACTTTCCGCCGATATAGAATATCAGATATTCACCGCAGTGATACTCCCGCATCTCGCCCTCTTTATCCGGGATGCTCTCTTCCCAGTGTCCCTCGGAGATGTGCATCAGTATCGCATGATATCTGCACTTTTCAACTTCACCCGCTTTTCTCATCATCGGCGTGTTGTCATATCCTGCTTCACCGCCGTTCAGCTTGATGATGTCGGAATTCTTCACTATTGCGGCTTCGCCGTCCTCCAGCGTGAAGCCCACCGGACGGTTCCTGAAATCCGCATTCATCAGCGGCGTCCAGTACGGATTCATGAAAATGCTGTTTGTGTACGCAAGATAGACATCCCCGCAGCGGAAAACATACAGCGTCAGACCGTGCTCATGCTCCATTTCAACTGTCTTGTCGGGAATGTTACGCAGACCCATTTCATACTCCGCTGCAATCAGGTTGTCATATACACCGTATTCCTTGCCGTCAAGATAGACGTGTATCTTGCCGCGCAGATCGATCATGCAGTACTCATCGCCATAAACATTGCAGAGCTGCGGCGTATTATAGACGATGTCCGCATCGGGGTCGTATTCGGTAAGCCCGAACTTTTCTGCGGCTTCTTCCAAGGTCAGCGCGGTAAATCCCTTCAGCTTCTTTATGTCGATGTTGCCCGAAAATCCTGCTTCGCCGCCGCTCATGCGCAGTATATCGGCGGTCACTTCTCCGAATTCGCCGTCTGCGAGATTGATCTCACCGGGAACTTTGCCGTACAACGGTATCCAATATGTTCGCACATCATCGGCGCAGGTCGTGAGATAATCATCCCCGCAGCGTAAAATGCCGAAGGTGACGTTATCCGCGGATTTGGAATACAGTTCATCATATACCACGGAATTTTTTACCCCGATCGGATTTTTCGACGCTGCCTGATCTATGCTGCCCTCCGCCGATGTCTGACCGCACGAGCACATTATCAGTGCGATCGATATCACTGCTGCCGGTAATAATTTTCTCATAGCGATCCCC
>CAMVPV010000199.1 GCA_947169455.1 uncultured Clostridia bacterium
CCTGCGATAGAGGGCGTCCCCCTGCCCCAAAATCCTTAAGTTGTAGATAGTGGTTATTGAGTTATAGTTGTTCTGTTGCGACCACGTTTGTTACAGGATCAATTTGCCCCCTGACCCCCTGTTGTTAAAGCGTCATAAAATACACTGCCGGGCGGCGGGTGACCCCCGCCGCCCGTTTTTTTATCGGAGGCTGTATATGGAAGATGCCGGTTATATCATTGAAATGAAACACATCACAAAGCGCTTTCCCGGACTTGTCGCAAATGACGATGTTTCGATAAGCATACGCAAGGGCGAGATATATGCCCTGCTCGGCGAGAACGGCGCAGGTAAATCCACGCTGATGAGCATACTGTTCGGACTGTACGAGCCGGACGAGGGCGAGATCTATATCCGCGGCGAAAAGGTGAAGATAACCTCTCCGCGCCACGCGACAAAGCTCGGCATAGGCATGGTGCATCAGCATTTCATGCTCGTATCGAACTACACCGCCGCCGAGAACATCATCCTCGGCACCGAGCCGCAGAACAGGCTGCTCGGCATTATACCGCACGTAAATATTAAGAAGGCAAACAATGATATCGCTGAACTTTCGGAAAAATTCGGTCTGCGCGTTGACCCCGAGGCAGTCATCGAGGATATGACCGTTTCGGCGCGTCAGAGAGTGGAGATACTGAAAATGCTCTACCGCGATGCAGAGATACTGATATTCGACGAGCCGACCGCTGTGCTCACGCCGCAGGAGATAGAGTATCTGCTCGATATAATCCGCGGGCTGCGCGACGGCGGCAAGACGATAATCATAATCACCCACAAGCTTGAAGAGATAAAGGCTATCGCTGACCGTTGCGCTGTACTGAACCGCGGAAAGCTCATAGATGTGCGTAATGTCGCGGAGACTTCCACCGCCGAAATGGCTAAGCTGATGGTCGGCCACGAGGTATCCTTCACCTCGGACAAGACCGAGGCGACCCCCGGTGAAACGGTGCTGAAGGTGGAAAACCTCACCGTGCGCAGCGAGGTCGGCTATGATGCCGTGAAGAACGTTTCCTTCGAGATACATTCCGGAGAGATATTCGCGCTCGCAGGAGTATCGGGCAACGGTCAGAACGAGCTTGCAGACGCCATTGCGGGTCTTGCGAAGGTGTCCGGCGGAAAGATATTCCTCAATGGCACGGACATCACCGATATGCCGATAAGAAAGCGCATCGAAACAGGCGTGGCATACATCCCGGAGGACAGACACAATGTCGGGCTGGTGCTCGGCTTCACACTCAGCGGGAACCTTGCGATGAAGCGGTACTATCAGCGCGGATTCTCAAAAAACCGCGTGCTCGACCGAAAGGCTTTCGAGGAGAACGGCAAGCGGCTTATCGAGGAATATGATATCCGAAGCAGCAACGGCTGCAAGACTATCACAAGCTCGATGTCGGGCGGAAATCAGCAGAAAGCGATAATCGCACGGGAGATAGACCTGAAAACACCGCTGATAATCTTCATGCAGCCCACGCGCGGACTGGATATCGGTGCGATATCCAATATACACAAGCAGATAATCGCAGAGCGCGACAGAGGAGCGGCAGTGCTGCTGATATCTCTTGAACTGGATGAGATAATGGACTGCGCAGATACGATAGGCGTCATTTTTGACGGAAGGATAGACCATATCGAAAAGGCGTCCGAGCTCACTGTGAACGAAGTCGGAAGGTTCATGGCGGGCGTTGAGAACGGAGGTGAGACCGCATGAAGAAATTACTTGTAAAGCTGCTGGGCGGCGAAAAGCTGCAGACCGTGAGGATATCGCTGTTCGCAATACTGGTGAGCCTCATAGTGGGTGCGGTCATACTCCTTGTGATAGGAAAGAATCCTCTCTCGGCTTACGGAAACCTGCTCCAGGGTTCGGGCTTCATGCCCAAGAAGTCATATGCGGGCAGACAGAATATGTTCACCGACCTCATGAGCTTCCTTGATGCGCTGACACCGATGATATTCGCGTCGCTGGCGGTAGCTGTGGCACTGCGTGCGGGGCTGTTCAATATCGGTGTATCGGGAATGATGCTCGCGGCAGGCTTCACATCAAGTGTGATAGTCGGACGTTCGGCGCTTGCGGCTCCCATAGCAAAGCCTCTCGCGGTCATCATAGGCATTGCAGCCGGCGCAGCGGTAGGAGCTCTCATCGGCTGGCTGAAATACCGCTTCAACATAAATGAAGTTGTGTCCTCGATAATGATAAACTACATTTTAATGTATGTGTTCACGTTCTTTATCAACACCTTCCTGCTCGACCCGATATCGCGCCAGAGCGTGCCTGTCTCGGATGCAGCACGTCTGACGCTGGTGAACGTGCAGGCTTTCGGGCTGAAATTCAATATACCGCTGGCGTTCCCGATCGCGATAATAACGGCGGCGGCAATGCGTTTTCTGCTTGAGCGCACAACGACCGGCTTAGAGATAAAAGCCGTCGGTCTCAGCAGAAATGCGGCGCGCTATGCGGGTATAAGCATCTCAAAGAATATGATACTCTCGATGACGATATCGGGAGCACTTGCGGGACTTGCGGGCGTGACCTACTTCTGCGGCTACTTTGCCTCGATACAGACGGGCGTTGTCCCGAGCATGGGCTTCAACGCGATAGCGGTAGCGCTCCTCGGCAACAGCGACCCCATAGGCTGCATATTCTCATCGGTGCTGGTGACGATAATCTCCAAGGGCTCTATATATATGAGCTCACAGCAGGGCGTGGAGATAGAGATCTCCGACCTGATAACCTCGGTGATACTGATATTCGCTGCCTGCTCGGAATTCCTTAAGATGTATGTCAACAAGCTGAGCATGGAAATGAAGACCGGAGCGGAGGTGAGCAAGTCATGATAAATACTGTAATCATCGACGGGCTCGCGTTCGCGCTGCCGATGTTCATAATGGCTATCGGCGGGATATTCAGCGAAAAGAGCGGCATAACGAACCTTGCTCTCGAAGGCTTGCAGGGCTTCGGTGCATTCACGGGCGGACTGACCGCAGTGCTGCTTATGCAGTCCATGGGGAACGGCTCGCAGGTACCGTACTATGTATCTTTCATTGCTGCTATTGCAGGCGGAATGATATACTCGCTGATACACGTACTGATGTGCATTCGCTTCAGAGCGAACCAGGTCATCAGCGGCGTTGTGGTGAATATCCTTGCAATGGCGCTGACCAGTTTTCTCACGAAGCGCATAAACGAGAGCGTTTTCGGTCAGACCTCGAACAAGTTCGTCATCGGGACGAGTATGCGCATCACCGTGCCGGGGATATCACAGATACCGGTGCTGGGTGCGGTATTCACCAATATGTACCCGTTTGAGATACTTATAGTGATCGTAGCCGTGGTGATGTGGTATGTTATGTACCGCACCCCGTTCGGGATGCATCTGCGTGCCTGCGGTGACAATCCGCACGCGGCGGATTCTGCGGGCATCAATGTGAACCGCGTAAGGACAGCGGCTGTCGTGATATCGGGCGGTCTGTCCTCGATAGCGGGCATGAGCTATGCATATTCCATTTCGGCGACCTTCTCCCCGGACATCTATCTCGGCTTCGGATATCTTTCGATAGCAGCGCTGATATTCGGAAACTGGTCGATACTTCCTACGCTGGGTGCGTGCCTCATCTTCGGATTTGCCCGCAGCAGCGGTCAGGCGATAATCCAGCAGCTCGGGATGCCCTCCACATACAATGACCTTGTGAGGATACTCCCGTATGTGCTGACACTGTTCCTGCTGATATTCTTCAGCAAGCACAACAACAGCCCGCGCGCTCTCGGTGAGATATACGACAAGAGCAAAAGATAACTGTGCCTTTGTGGGGTGTCAGGGGATCTTATCCCCCGACACCCTCTTTTAATATCCTGTGTTCCGCGCAGCCGGCTATTGTAGGCTGTCAAGTATTCTTTCTTCTGTATGACGCGGGTGCGGGATGACAAAGCGTCATATAACATAACGATGACTTATTAACCTGCAACAGCAGGATGAGAGGAACAGCGATCATAAATCAACCACTACCCACAACTTAAGCGTAAAATGCGGCGTAAGCCGCAAACGAAGTTTTCG
>CAMVPV010000200.1 GCA_947169455.1 uncultured Clostridia bacterium
AAGGGCAGGATAGCAGTATGCAGGAACGGTTCGGGCGTTGAGTTCTCCGAGGAAGAAGCCAAGAATATCCTCCTTGAGGACGAGATAAAGATATTCATAGACCTTCACAGCGGCGATGGTGAAGCCGTGGCATGGGGCTGCGACCTCACCTATGATTACGTGAAGATTAACGGCGACTATCGTTCATAATATTTACGGGAGCGGGAAAAGAAATGAACAGTTTACAGAATATACCTACCGAAGTGCGTTCGAGCATACTCATCGACGCGCTGCCGCATATCAAGAAGTACAGTAACAAGATCGTCGTTATAAAGTACGGCGGCAACGCCATGACCAACGATGAACTGAAGAATGACGTCATGAGCGATATCGTCCTGCTCAATCTTGTAGGAATAAAGACCGTGCTCGTTCACGGCGGCGGACCCGAGATAAATCAGATGCTGAAGCGTGTTGGCATCGAGAGCAGATTCATCAACGGGCTGCGCTACACCGACGGCGACACCGCCGATATCGTGAAAATGGTGCTCGCGGGCAAGGTGAACAAGGAGCTCGTTTCGCTGCTTTCGATACACGGCGGAAAGGCGCTCGGTATGTGCGGCATCGACGGCGGAATGATATCCGTCCACAAGATGCAGGGCGATGTCGATCTCGGCTTTGTGGGCGAGTTAGACGCGGTCGATACTCAGCCGATACTCCACGCGCTGGACAGCGGGTATGTTCCCGTGATATCAACGGTAGCCTGCGACAAGGAAGGTCAGACCTACAACATCAATGCGGACACCGCAGCATCGAGGATAGCCGCCGAGCTTCGCGCGGAGAACCTCGTGCTCATGACCGATATCGCGGGTCTGCTGCGCGACAAGGACGACCCCTCCACGCTGATAAGCACCGTGCAGGTCAGCGAGGTGCCGTTCATGAAGCGTCAGGGGATAATCAGCGGCGGCATGATACCTAAGATAGAATGCTGCGTCGAGGCGGTGCGCAGGGGCGTTCACAAGACCTGCATAATCGACGGAAGAGTTCCGCACTCGATACTCGTCGAGCTTCTCACCAACGAAGGCATAGGAACACAGTTCATATGAGCGAAAAATATGAAAATACTGTCCTCACCAATCTCTGCATGATACGCGACGGAGACAGGGTGCTCGTGCAGGAGAAGATACTCGGCGGCGGCAGCAGCGGTATCATTTTTCCGGGCGGACACGTTGAAAAGGGCGAGCCGGTGGTAGATTCGGTGATACGCGAGATATACGAGGAAACGGGTCTGACGGTGCGTTCTCCGAAACTGTGCGGCGTCAAGGACTGGATGAACGAGGACGGTTCGCGGTACATAGTTTTTCTGTTCACAGCGGAGGAATTTTCCGGTGAGCTGAGATCGTCCGACGAGGGAAGGGTCTTCTGGACAGATATCGGAAATGTGCTCGAACTGCCGGTGATATGGCACATGGACAGCATGATGAGGATATTTGACACGGGTGAATTTTCCGAGCTTTTCCTCGATGATAAAAACGACTGGGAGCCCGTTCTGAAATGATATGAGAGGAAAAGGACCATGCTCGATAATATCAAAAAAATATTCAGACAGGATTTGAATAAAAAACAGGAAAACCCCGGTGCGATGTTCATGATAACACTGCTTTCTGAGGAAAATTGTGATTTCCCTCCGCAGGAAAGCACAGAGGCTAGCCTTGAAAAGCACCTCGGAAAAATAAATATACAGAAGTACGGCAGTGAGCTAATCGCGTTCGCGCCGCAGGAATATTTTATTGAAAACAACGGCAAGAGTATCCCGCCGCTGCTTTCGGTATTTCAATGCACCGCCTCCGGAAATGACGATATAGATGATCTTACGCGCAGTCAGATGTGGGACTGTCCCGAGCGTGAGGAGATACTCGACAAGTGCAGGTTCCGCATTACCGCCTGTGATATGATGGGCGGAATGATGAATACCGACTACAAGCGGCGCGCCGAAATGCTCGTGAAATTCACCGATGCGCTTCTGGAAATGTTCCCGCAGTGCCGCGCAGTATATTTCAAGAGTTCTGGAAAGCTCCTTACGCCGGATAATTTTGCGGATAAGAGTATTCCGGAGAAATACCGGTTTGTTTGTCATGCGGTTAATGTGCGGTTCTTCAACATACAGAACACCGAAGATATGATGGTCGATACGCTCGGAATGGGGATACTTGGTCTTCCCGATCTCCAGTACCATTTCCACGGGCTGGAACCCAATGATGTGGTTCTCCATGCGAAGAACGTGCTTGCATATATTTACGATAATGACTGCCCGATAGAGAGCGGACACACTATCGACGGAGTGAAAGATGCATCGGGAAAATGTGAAAAGTGGCGGTGTCAGTTTGAAAATTCGCTGATACAGCCCGTGCGCGAAGTGATTGATATCGAAGCAGGGGAGTACGCTTCGGGACAGCGGCGACGATGAAGGGTGTTAGAAATGAATATAGAATACAAGGTAATGACAGCGGATGATTACGACGGCGTAAATGATCTGTGGCTGAACACACCCGGCATGGGTCTGAACAGCACGGACGACAGCAGGGAGGGCATCGAAAAATATCTGCGGCGCAACCCTACGACAAGCTTTGCGGCACTTGACAGCGGAAAAGTGATAGGTGCGATACTCGCAGGGCACGACGGGCGCAGGGGATTCATACAGCATATCGCAGTGCTGCCGGAATACCGCAAACAGGGCATCGCCGCGAAGCTGCTCGAATATGCGATGGACGCGCTGGATAAAGAGGGCATGATGAAGGTAGCACTGCTTGCTTACAGAAAAAACGAACTCGGCAACGGTTTCTGGGAGAAAATGGGCTTTACCGTGCGGAACGATGTGTATTACCGCAACAAGGAGATACACGAGCTGGAGTACAGTGCAAATCCGTACAGAGAAGGCTGACGTTTTTAATCATATTCTAATGTTTATCAAATTGTTTTTAATATATGTACGCTGTATAATAATATTCAGTAAAGGGCAAGTGATAAAATGAACACTATCGAAAAATTCAACGAGCACGTCATGCAGACCTACGGCAGGTATGACGTCGTTATGGAAAACTGCGGAGGCGCTTCCGCACACGATGAAAACGGAAAGGAATACATAGATTTCGGCAGCGGCATAGGGACAAATTCCCTCGGCTATTGCGACGAGAAATGGGCGGACGCCGTTTGTGCACAGGTGAGGTCGGTGCAGCACACATCGAATTACTACTACACCAAGGCTCAGGCGGATTTCGCAGCAAGGCTCTGCGACACCGCAGGCTACAAGCGGGTATTCTTCGGAAATTCGGGCGCCGAAGCCAACGAATGTGCGATAAAGACCGCAAGGAAGTATTCCTTTGACAAGTACGGCAAGGGCAGGCACAACATCATCACCCTTGTGAACAGCTTCCACGGAAGGACGATAACCACACTTTCCGCAACGGGACAGGATGCCATGCACAATTACTTCTTCCCGTTCACGGAGGGCTTCATAAATGTAAAGGCAAACGACATCGAGGATCTGCACGCAAAGATCGACAACACCGTATGTGCGGTGATGTTTGAATTCGTACAGGGCGAGGGCGGAGTGATAGCACTCGATAAGAAATTCGTGGAAGAGATATTCCGCGTGTGCGCCGAAAAGGATATCCTTACGATAGCCGATGAGGTGCAGTCGGGTGTGGGACGCACCGGAAAATTCCTTGCGTCGATGCACTACGGCGTAAAGCCGGATATCACTACGCTTGCAAAGGGCATCGCGGGCGGCATACCGATGGGCGCCTGCCTCACTGATGAAAAGACCTCGGACGTTCTCGTAAAGGGGACGCACGGTTCCACGTTCGGCGGAAATCCTATCGCCTGCGCGGGCGGAAATGCGGTGCTCGACCGCATACATTCGGAGGGCTTTCTCGGTGAAGTCACTGCAAAGGGGGAGTACTTCCGCAAAAAGATACTTGAAATACCCGAGGTTGACGGCGTGAGCGGCATCGGAATGATGATAGGCATCACACTGAAAACGAAAAAAGCAGCCGATGTCTGCAAAAGCTGCGTAGATGCGGGACTTCTCGTGCTCACCGCAAAGGAAAA
>CAMVPV010000201.1 GCA_947169455.1 uncultured Clostridia bacterium
ACGGCTGCGGGGGAGTTTCTTTTGCCGATAGGGTACCATTCCGGGAACAGTGCGCAGTGTATGCATAAATATCCGGAACTGGAATATAATATATACAGAAAAAACGGCGGGGAGGATATGCCATGCGCGCAATGAGCAGAGCGGACAGGCTGAGGATAAAACGGTCATTCATAGCGGCGGGAGTGTTTTGTGCGGCAGCAGGCGGCGCATTTGCGGTATCCGCGGAAAAACTGCCGTATATTCTGGAGGAGACTGCTTTCACGGCGGCAGAGCTGATGTACGGAGGCTGCGCGCCGGAAGAGCCGCAGCCCGCGGCTCCCGCCGCTGCAGGAGCCGTCGATGCTGTATCGTCCGTGATAGTAAGGAGCACTGTCGATGACAGCCGTATGCTCTCTTACGGGAGCAATATCATAATGCCCTCCGCCGCCGACGAAGACCCGGTATTCATCGAAGGCTCGATGGAACAGTCGGTGCGGGAGGGCGATGCGGACAGCACAGACGGGAACGACCGCGACGGCCCTATAACCGATGTGATGTACGGCAGATGCACGGGCGAGCGCTATATCGACCTTGACGGCGGCGGGCAGGTGCGCAATCTGACGGATATGCCGGACAGCGAGCTGACAGCGCTCTCGCGTATGCGCCCCGATATAAGGATATCCGCGGACGGCAGCCCGGAGGTGCTTATCATACATACCCACGCCACCGAATGCTTTGAATCGCAGGACAGGGACTGGTATGACAGCACAGTGAGCAGCCGCTCCACCGACCCCGGAAAGAATATGTGCGCTGTGGGGCGCGAGATAGCGCTGAAGCTCACCGAAAGCGGGATAGGCGTGATACATGACACCACGCTGCATGACTATCCGTCCTACAACGGAGCGTATGACCGCAGCCGCATCACTGCCGCGGAGATACTGAAGGAATATCCGACGATAAAGACCGTGCTGGATATCCACCGCGATGCGATAGAGCGCGACGGCGTTCGCATTGCGCCGACGACCGAGATCAACGGAAGGAAAGCCGCGCAGATAATGATAATATGCGGCTGCGACGACGGCACAATGGGTATGCCGGATTTCCGTGAGAATTTCAAATATGCCTGTCTGCTGCAAAGCGGATTTGAGAGCCGCTTTCCCACGCTGACGCGCCCGGTGCTGTTCGATCACCGGCATTACAACCAGGATATGACGACAGGTTCTCTGCTGATAGAGATAGGCAGTCACGCGAACACTCTCGATGAAGCCGAATATTCGGGGCAGCTTGTAGGAGAGGCGCTCGCGGAGATCCTGCTCGGGCTGAAGGACCGGAGATAGGCAGCAAAGGGCGGTGAGCCGTGCAGGACAGATCTTTGTGAAAACGGAGGAAAAATATGACGGAGCTTGACGAGAACGAACGCAGGATATTCCGCCGCAGCATAGTGCAGTTCATCATATTCATGATAGTTATCTCGGTGATATTTTTCGTGCTGTACTGCATAGTGTATGAGCGCTGCTACAATGTTATGAATGAAGATGAACTGACGCTGCTGAAATTCTGTAAGAGCGGCGGTGATATATTCATAGTGATATTCGGGCATATTTTTAAGATAATGAGCATATCATGCGGTCTTTTCCATTGACGCCGCACGTTCGCTTAGGATATAACCCGCGCCGAAAACGCTCTTGATGAGCGACGGCGCGCCCGGATCGTCGCCGAGCTTTCTGCGCAGGCGGCGTATGTGTTCTACGATGGTCTTCTTCACCTTGTAGGAATCGGTGTGCCATACAGCGCGGTATATCTCCTCGGCGGAGCATACCCTGCCGCAGTTCCTTATGAGGTATTCGAGTATGCCGAATTCGGTGACGGTGATGCTTATCTGCTCGCCGCCGAGGAAAACGCTGCGCCCGGCGGTATCCAGCTCTATGCTGCCGCAGGATATCCTTACGGGGGTTATACGGCTGCGGACAGCGGCAGTGCTGCTGCGTCGAACGAGCACATTGGTGCGTGCGGCAAGCTCTATCCTCGAGATGTCGAGCGGAACAACGATATCTGCGCCCCGTGAAACGGCGGTTATCACGGTGAATTCATCTGCGCGGCGGGCTGCGTACATAACGGGCGCATCGGTGTATCCTCTCAGTTCGGAGATATCGTCGGGCGTACACAGGTACATTATCACAACTCCCGCACTGCGGACAAGTATGTCGGAGGCGCTGTGCGCCTCGCAGATGCTCCATCCCTCGGGAGCGAGCATATCGCGGAAACGCTTTGTGTCGGTGCCGGGTCTGCAAAGAATAGCTATACTGATATTTGTTTTCATATCCATGCTCCTTTCGTATGTGTGCAGGGGATCTTTTTCTTTCTGTATATTAAACACTTCAGAGCGCCCGGATTTTTCATTATCCCGCAGAATTAACAATTTGTTTACAAATTGCGCGCCGGGATATATTCCCTCTCTCCCGCCACGGTGAAAACGGAACGGGAATATCGCCTTAATATTGCTGTAATAAACAAGACAAATGTTCGATAATGGTCATTTTCGCCAAAAAGGCAAAAAATGTTGTAAAAATGCTGTTATGCGGCGTAATGTGACATACCATTTTGATTAAATTAACAAAAAAACATAAGTGTTGTTGACAAAGAGGGCGTTTTGTAGTATCATATAATTATGCACAGCTATGCCATTTTGACTGTGCAGCTGCGTTTCTGACCGTGTAGAATATGAAAGGACGGGCTTATTTTTGGGCGTTTCCATGAAAACCAAAAGGGCTTTGAGAAAGGCGGAAAAGAAAAAGAACCGCCGGCGCAGAGGAAATTGGCTGTTCATACAGCGCGGAGACTCGATAGTTGAATGCTTCAGCAAGCTGTTCACACAGTTTGCCGCACTTGTGCTCATCGCCTGCTGTCTCGTGTTCGCGAATGAAGCCAGGCTCTCGATAAGCGCAAGGAACCTCAACAACAACCTGAAGGCTCTCTACCATACCTATCTCCCCGATGTACCCGATATATCCCCCGCGGAGATCTTCAATTTCGGCGGCTCGGACGATACCCCGCGCAGACAGGAGATACTCCCCGGAGCACAGAAGCTCCTTGAACTGAACCCCGATACCATAGGATATATCGCAATAGACGATACCAACATATCGATGCCGGTAGTCCAGCGCAAGGGCACTGACGGCAACGCCTATTACCTCACGACCGCTTTCGACGGCTCGAACAACAAGGCGGGCACGGTGTTCCTCGATTACCGCGCAAAGCTGACCGATACCGAACGCTCCGACGTGCTGACCGTGTATGGCCACAACCAGCGCGACGGCACCATGTTCGGCGATCTGAAGAAGTACAAGCACGATGTTGAGTTCTACCGCACACACCCGACGATAACGTTCAGCTCAAACTACCGTGCGGACACATACAAGATATTCGCGTACTTCGTTACTGAGGTCGAACCCTCACAGACGAAGGACGGCAATGTGTTCATGTACCATAATTTCATAAATCTGAACAAACAGAAATATAACGAGTTCATATCAAATATAGAGCTCAGATCCCAGATAACCACCTCGGTGGATGTGCAGTACGGCGATGAGTTCCTCGTACTATCCACCTGCTCGAACGAATTCGAGCCTTCGAGGTTCGTGGTGTTCGCACGCAAGACCCGCGACGGCGAGGATGCTTACGTGGATACCTCCGCCGCGGCTATAAACCCCGGCGCCAAGGAACCCGACTGGGACGTAATTTACCACAGATAGATCAAGGATGTCAAATATATGTCAAACAAGAACAGATACACCGGAACAAGAATGAAAGCACCGGAGAGAAGCGCGTTCTCGCGTCTCTTCATACCCGGCGGGGATGACTCCGCGGGCGTGATAGCAAGGAAGGTTGCGGTGTTGATACTGATAGCGGCGGCACTCTGCCTTGCCGTATATATCGCACTCGTATATGCGGGGGTGATAGTTCCCAGTACGGAAGATACGGACGAGGAGACTGTCCCCACGGATACCGTGGTGATAACGACCGCCGGGACTACTGCGGCGACCACCGTTACCGAAGCGACCACAGTCACAACGACCGAGACTACTACAGTTACCACCGAG
>CAMVPV010000202.1 GCA_947169455.1 uncultured Clostridia bacterium
TGTCAGAACAAAGAAAAAGGAAGGACATCTGAAACATGGAAGGAATGAAGAAAACAGTGGCATTCCTGTTTTTTCTGCTTGCGGGAGTCGTGCTCGGCACGGCGGCAGGCAGTCTCTGTACGGGAGTACCGCTTCTCGGCTGGCTCGCAAGATCTGTGTCAGTCGGGCTCAGCACAGCATCTCCCGCAGTGATAGACCTTATGGTGCTCAAATTCTGCTTAGGATTTGAGCTGAACATCAATGCGGCTCAGGTGATTTTTGTGATAGCTGCACTGATCATCTACAACAAGACCTGCAAGGGTATGTAAAATATGAGTGACTTTTTCAATCGTGACCGGATATCGGCAGTGATGTTCGATCTTGACAATACGCTTTCGGACAGAAAGTATTCCTTCTCCTGCCATGCGAAGCGCCTCGCGGAAATGTTCCTCGGGGAAAGACCGGCAGAAATGCGGGATGAGTTCGCGAAGCTCCTGATAAAGCTCGACAACAACGGCTATGCGGACAAAAAAGCAGTCTATGCCGAAGTATGCCGCCGTTTCGGACTTACGGGCAGAGAAAAGGAAATGTCCGCAGAGTGGGACAGGAGCGCCTCGATGTTTTTCCGCAGGGAACCTTTTGCAGAGGAGATACTTGTTTACCTCGGTGAAAAATATTCCCTCGGACTGCTCACGAACGGACTTGTTTCCACGCAGAACATAAAGCTCGACGCGATAGGTCTGCGGCACCTGTTCCGTGAAGTGATGATATCCGAAGAGACAGGCACCGCAAAGCCGGACAGCGAAATTTTCCTGATGATGTGCCGCCGTATGGGCTGCGCGCCCGAAAATACAGTGTATATCGGGGATCATCTGCAAAATGATGCCGAAGGCGCTTCTGCAGCAGGGCTGAATGCCGTGCTGTACGACCGTTATGATACATACGGCGGGGTCTTCCCCGTGACTGTAACCTCACTTGAACAACTGAAAGAACTGTTATGAAAGGCAACAGATGAACGGAATATCCGAAAAAATACGTGCCGCGTTCTTTGTGGCACTGTCCGGCGCAGTAGTCTTCCTCGGCTCATACCGGCTGATGAAGATACAGCTTGTTGAGGGCGGCAGCTATCTCACCAAGGCGCAGACGACCTCTGTCAGCAGCCAGATAGTAAAAGCACCCCGCGGCGAGATAGTCGATGCGGACGGTGAGCCTCTGGTCAGCAACAAATCCTGCTACAATGTTATCGTAGATAAAGCATTTTTCCCTGCCGATGACAGCGAACGCAACCGCGTCATACTGGAAACAGCCGACCTTCTCGAAAAGGAAGGCGCCTCGTGGTACGATGTGCTGCCGATAAGCACCGGGTACCCGTTTTCCTTCGTGAAGCGGCGCGAGGATGATATCAGCGAGATGCGCAGCATAATCGGCGTGCAGAAGTACGCCACAGCAGAACAATGCATCGGTGCGCTTTGCGACAATTACGGCATCTCCGACAATTACACCCCCGAGGAAAAGCGCCGCATCGCAGGGATACGCTACACCATGGAGATACGCTGCTTTTCGCTTTCCAACACATACACCCTCGCCGAGGACATACCCATGTCAACGGTCGTGAAGCTGAAAGAGCCTTCCTACCGTCTGGACGGCATAGACGCCGCCGAGGATGCGGTCCGTATCTACGGAAAGGGCGATGTTATCCCACACCTGATAGGTACGGTGGGCGCTATTGACGCCGATGAATATCTCGAACTGAAGGACAAGGGCTATGCCCTCGACGACAACGTAGGAAAAAGCGGCATCGAGCTTGCAATGGAGAGCAGTCTGCGTGGCAAAAAGGGAAAACGCACGATAGAAATGCAGAACGGAACTGTCGTATCCGATAAGATCACCGATGATGCTGTTCCCGGAAAAACGATAAAGCTCACGATAGACAGCGATTACCAGCGCAAGGTACAGACCATTCTCGAAAACCACATCTACTGGCTGCGCAATCAGACCTCCGACAAGGCAGTAGGCACCGAGGCAAATGCAGGCGCGATAGTCGTGCTCGATGCAAAGACCGGAGCACTGCTTGCGGCGGCGACCGCTCCCACATATAATCTCAATGATTATATCAGCAGCTACTCCGAGGTGCTCAATGCGCCGAACCGCCCGCTCGTGAACCGTGCAGTCAGCGGAACATACCGCCCCGGTTCGACATTCAAGACGGTCACCGCTACTGCCGCACTCAATGAAGGCGTGATAACCCCGAACACCTATATCAACTGCACCCACGTATATGAATACTGGGACGACTACAAGCCGAAATGCACGGGCTGGCACGGTCAGGTGAACGTAGTGACTGCGCTGGAGAAATCCTGCAATATCTTCTTCTACGACTGCGGACGCAGGACAGGCGTTGACCGCATAAACGAGTATGCTTCGCTGTACGGTCTCGGTGAGGAGATAGGTCTTGAGACGGGCAGGGATATCGGGAAGGGATATGTAGCATCACCGTCGGTATTTGAAAAGCTCGGCATCGACTGGCAGGCAGGCAATATCGTGCAGATGGCTATCGGTCAGTCCGAGACAGCGGTAACTCCGCTTCAGATGGCAGACCAGGCACTCACCATTGCAAACAGCGGCGTTCGCTATCAGACGTATATGGTGGACAGCATATACACATACAATATGGAATCGCTCGTATCTAAGACGGAGCCGAAAGTCGCAGCGGTCATAGAGGACAAGACCGGCTACACCTTCGATACGATAAAGCAGGGAATGATCGCGGCGGCAAATTTCACCGAATACAGCTATCCCGCCAACAAGGATTACTACACCGAAAGCTACCTGCTTACCGACCTTCCGGAACAGGCAGCGATAAAAACGGGTACCCCGCAGATGACATCGGTGGAGGATACAGGGTCGGCATTCATAGGTTTTTACCCTGCAGACGACCCTGTGATAGCATTTTCGGGGTTCATCGAGCACGGTGAATTCTCGAAATTCATGGTAAAGGATATCATCGAGGCATACCTTGATGAGAACAAGTATATCAGAAAGCTCGGCAGCAATGAGGATATCCCCGATTACGAGGAGACCGTTTCCGCGGCACCGGTAACTCCGGAATATGTATGGGAATACGATGACGGAAATGATGAGCCTGACTCCTACGACAACACCGATTATTACGAATACACCGGCTACGATGAAGATGAAGAGATCATCCCGGATGAGGAAACTTCCGATGAGGAGACGGAGGAGGATGACGGTGACAGTGAAGCCGATGAGTATGCGGATGAATATGAGGACGAATATGACGAGGAGGACTATTACGGCGATGAGCCGTATTACGAGGAAGAAGAGGACTGGGTGTATTATGAGGTACCGGATGAAGATATCACCGAACCTGAACCGGAGCCCGAACCTGTCCCCGAACCCGATGACTCTCCGCCCGCAATAATAGATTACCTTGAAACTATCGGCCGCAGCGATGAAGAAGACGAATGAGAAAATCCCGAAGATATGATGTCTTCGGGATATTTTCATTTTGTATTGAAATCCTTTACGTACTTCAGAAAATCCTCCGCGGGGAGCGGCTTGGAGAAGTAGTAGCCCTGGATGTAATCCACGCCGACTTCTTCGAGCTTTTTCAGCTGAAGTTCGGTCTCAACGCCCTCTGCAACTATCTTCTTGCCCATTTTCTTTACCATAGCTGCGAGGCTCTCAACGAGTATCTGACCCTCCTCGTTATGAAGAAGCCTGTCAATTATGGATTTATCGAACTTGATTATTTCAAGCGGCATATCGAGCATGGAGCTGATATTGCTGTATCCCGTGCCGAAATCATCGAGCGAGAAGGTATATTTCTGTTCGATGAGGTGCTGCATATTCTTCATCAGCATCAGCGGGCGCTCAGCAGCGGCAGTCTCGGTAATTTCAAGGTTCACGCAGATGCTGTCAACGCCGCGGTCCTCTGCCATCTTTGAAATGGTCGCCGCGAGGTCATTCTGCATACACTGCACTACCGAAAGGTTTATCTCCACATAGTCGAGCCCGAGTTCCTTGAAATCATTCAGCGCTATGAAATCGAATACGCTTTCAAGCACGAAC
>CAMVPV010000203.1 GCA_947169455.1 uncultured Clostridia bacterium
CCAGGATAAATCCGGCTCGTATTTTTGTTTTTCGATAGACAGCGACTTGTTGTGTGACCTGTCCTCCGGGTCGAACATCGCGGCGGCTTCCATCGGGTCGAAGGAGCGGCAGTCGTCCTTCATGCATATAACGATGCTTTCTCCTGTGTATGTCACGCGGATATCGATGGTGTGCGGCTTCTTTCCGTCAAAGCCGTGCTGCACGATATTGCCCGCAAGCTCTTCCACGCACAGCGATGCGCAGTTGCGCTGACGCTCGCTCGTGTTGTGGTGCTCACAGAAGTCCCACACCTGCTTTGAAACGTTGAGTACCTCCTCCATGCTGTGCACCGAGATATCTATCCGCTTTTCCTTCGGTACACCGAACCCCTCGGGGAAGCACATCATGTCCTGCATGGAACGCGGCATCCTGCGCTTATATATCCATGCGAACAGGTATATTATGAACACGGACGATACCGCGCTGAGCAGATGCGCGGTCCATATCCCCGTCATGCCGAGCTTGGGAACGAGCAGCAGCGAGAACGCCCCCATGCAGATAAATCCTTCCGTGACCGCGTGGATGCGCACGATCATCTCATGTCCCATGCAGTGATAGTAATCGGTGAAGCCCTCCGATATTGCTTCGGGCAGCGATGCGAGCGGCACAAGCAGGAACCCGAGCAGAGCCATATTATATACCTGCGCTGTCACGTCGCGGAAGAAAAGCAGTGACAGCGGTATGCACAGCGCCGAGAATATCAGCGATACAGCAGTCACGGCAGCAACACCGTTTTTCATGAATGTGGTCATGAGTTTTTTCAGACCCGCCTTGTCGCCTTCGCCGATGTACAGGCTCGATATCAGCCCGACAGCCATAGTCACTCCCGAGGGGACGGCGGAGTATATCCCGGAAAAGGAATGTACGGCTGAAAAGGCAGCCAGTCCGTCCGCACCTATCTTCGTCTGGATGATGTGGTTCAGGATGAGGCTCCGCACGAAAATGCAGAGCTGGAGCACCGCGCACGGAAAGCCGTTCTCGAATATATCTGCGAGATCGGAGAGAACTATATTTCTCGTGTCAAATTTCACTGAGGATCTTCCCGATACGTAGTAGGCAGCCTGTATCATGAAGAAGAGCGCGCTGCCTATCGAGGTGGAGAGCCCGAGCCCGAGCAGACCGAGTTCCATTTTTGATATGAACAGCCAGTTGAAGAAGGTGTTCCCCGCGAACATTGCGATTATGCCCGCATAGCTGAGCTTCTGCTGATGCTCGAACTGGAGGAACGCCGTGAACTGCGTCCCCATGCAGTACAGCGGCAGCCCGAAGGCGTAGCCGCGTATGTAGAGCGAAAGATCACGGATGAACATATCCGAAGCATCGAGGGCGGCGGCGAGCGGCACGGGCGATATCTCGCAAGCCAGTGTCATCAGCAGTGATACTGTGAACATGACCGCCATATCCAGAGAAAAGATGTTCCCTGCGCGCCCGACCATATTCTTTCCGAGGTACTTTCCGCAGAGGGTCTGCGTTCCGCCGAAAAGCAGAGCGTTCAATGCGTTCATAAGTGTGGCGATGGGGGCGAACAGCCCCGTTACAGCCATAGCGTCCGGTCCGATGAGGTTGCCGGCGAATATATTGTCGATCATAAGGTTGATGCCGCCGATGACCACAAGGATGACCTGTACGGGGATCATCTTCATGTACAGCTTTGGTATCATTTCCGAATGGCTTTTTTTCATACTTGTCTCCCGCTGGTGTGAAGTATATCGATATACCGGACGGATGTCCGGATAACATGATTATAGCATACAGAGTGCAAAAAGTCAATCATGCATTCAGAGATAAGAGGAGATGCAGGAGGTCTGGAGCCGGAAGAACAGAAAACTGTATATTTTTTATGAAATATATTGATTTTTGTGGAAGAATATGGTATCATTGTTACAGAAATATCCCTTTGCGGGAATACCGGAGGCAGACATGAAAAAGATAATAAAGAATATAGCGGCGATATGCTGTGCATCGGTGATAGCGGCAGCGGCAATGCCCGTAAGCGCCGAGGATTATTACTATGATGAGGAGACCGGTTATTATTACGATGATTACGGCAACTGGTACGAGCTCGTCGATGAACCGGTATCGGGGTATATACCGCAGCCCGATGACGTTTCTTTCTACGTCGGTTCGACGGGGAGCGCTTCTATACGGATAGACAGTATAGATCAGCTGTGCTTTTCCATGAACGGAAGTGACAATATCGAGATAGACGGTGTTTCGTATGATTACATGGACGGTATCATAACGATAGATTTTTCGGCAACGGAAGCAGGCACTGCCGTGTTCAAGCTGTACTATGAGTACGACCCTTCGTCGGTGGTATATTTCAATGTCACCGCAAAGAGCAAACCGAAAACGGACAGCGGGAAGAAGCAGAACAACTCGAACAGCGGAAAGAAACAGAACTCATCCTCCGGCAATGGGAAGAAACAGAACAACTCGGACAGCGGTAAGAAACAGAACTCGTCCTCCGGAAATGGCAAGAAGCAGAACACCTCAAACAGCGGTAAAAAACAGGATCCATCCTCCGGCAGCGGAAAAAAGACGAATTCCGGAAAAAGCGACAAGACCGTGAAAAAATCTGCGGCGGAGCAGGTATTCGATATAGTGAACGAGGAGCGCGTCAATGCGGGCAAGTCCAAGCTGACGCTTGACAGCACGCTCTGCAAGGCGGCTCAGGTGAGGGCTAAGGAGATCGGGAAGAAGTTCTCGCACACAAGACCCAACGGCACGAGCTGTTCAACGATACTGGATGAATACAACGTCAGCTACTGGGCGTGCGGTGAAAATATCGCACAGGGACATCAGTCTGCGAAATCGGTCATGAAGTCGTGGATGAGATCCGCGGGGCACCGCTCGAACATACTCAGCTCGTCATATACGAAGATAGGCATAGGCTACGATCCCTCAACTAATTCGTGGGTGCAGATATTCATCGGCTGATGCGGAAGGACAATAAGCTTACAGAACAGGAGGACAAAATATGGAACGCGAAGAACTCATCAAGGCAGCAGGATACTGGGACGAAAAGGACAGGAACACAAAGAAGGCAGACAGAGACGCTGTATATGCCGCTGCGGAGGCGATAGCGACCTCGTTCAAGAGCAGTGTGCTCGCGACGGGCAGCGGCGGCGATGTCAGATGCACGCCGGTCGATCACACATTTCACGACGGCGCTTTCTGGATATTCTCGGAAGGCGGAAGGAAATTCGCAAATATACTGGAAAACAGCAAGGTAAGTCTTGCGGTGTTCGATCAGAACGGCACATTCGGCAGTCTGCGCAGCGTACAGGTCACAGGAACAGCGGAATTCATCGAACTGTTCTCGGAAGAATACAACAGGAACGCGGAGATAAGGAAGATACCGGTCACGTCGCTGAAAAAGCTCCCGTGCCCGATGTACCTCATAAAGATAACACCGACCGAAATGATCGTGCTCGATTCTTCCTTCAAAAAGCAGGGATATAGCAGCCGCGGGATATGGCGCGCGGACGAGAAATAAAAATGCCCCCCGGGCAGTAATAATGATACCCGTACAGATGTTTTGCCCCGAAGCGTTTCAAAAGCGCTTCGGGGCATGGTATTGAATATAGCTGTTAAGTTAGATCAGGATTTATAACTCCGTTATCTGTTTGCCAACCAACAAACGATAGAAAAAATACTTTCAATTTTCTCTGCATCGATTTCAGGATATTGCTTCCTGCATTCACTCACATATTCCGAGATCTCCTTTTGAGCATCTTCTCCTTTAGGTAAGAATGGTGTTTTATATTTATCGGCTATTATATTTGCATATTTCACACTATACTCATAAAAGGAATGTAAATAGTCCTCTGCTTCTTTGATTTCTTTATCTGATATATCGGGGAATCTCGTTATGATAGAACTGCGTATTTTTTTGCCTCTGCTGCTGAACAGATCATATGGATCAAACAAGTCATTAATATGTTCTAAAACAATACTGTTCATATATTTTCAATTCTCCCCTGAATTCCGATTTAAGTCAGTAACAATTATAGCACGACA
>CAMVPV010000204.1 GCA_947169455.1 uncultured Clostridia bacterium
AAAATATTCAGATTATCTCTATTCAATCTGAGGAAGAACCGCCGCGAGGCTGTCGGCATCACGTTCCTTACACTCATATCTGCATTCCTGCTCTCTGTTTTTTCGGCGAATATTACCGGCATGGGAAATGCCTTCGACAAGAGCTTTGACGAATCGGGCAGTACGCAATATACGATCGCTGTATCGGAAAAGGAGTACCGCGACGTACATTATGAGGTACTGGCGGAGGATTACGGCATAGCTGATATCAGCATTCTGAGATCGCTCATGTTTACGACAGCGCTGGTCAATGACAGCGACGGGAGCGGACGAAGCAGCTATATCCTGTGGTTCGTTACCGAGGACGAAGACCGGAGATTTGAGGATTTCACAAAGACCGATTCTCTTCCCGATGATGAGATAAACGCTGCGGAACACCCTGTATGGCTGCCGGAATATTTCAGGATAACCGCAAAGTTCAAACCGGGCGATACATTCAGCGTTGTTCTCGGCGGAAAAAAATACCCGTTTACGATAGCTGGTTTCTATAATTCCGGGCTGTTCTCGCGGGTGGGATACGGATTTCAATGCATCATCTCCGAGGATGATAAGCTGTCCCTTTCGCCGGTGCTCGAAGAGATGATATTGATGTGCTTTGACTATGAAGCGGACGGAGATTTCCGTTACAATGAATATGCGGAGATATGCAGCGAACGCACAGGGGAAGATTTCGACGGCTGGTGCATCACCAGACATGGCATAGAAAACGATGCCTTGCAGTTCCTTAACATTTTTCTCTATATGAGCGCGTTTCTCTCTCTTATCACGCTGACCGCCTCGCTGTTCATGATACGTCACAAGATATCCAAGGATATCGAAGATCAGATGCAGCAGATAGGCGTACTCGAAGCGCTCGGCTATACGAGCCGCGAAATAACTCTTTCGTACGTGTATGAATATATCATAACAGGCGGTATCGGCGCGGTCATCGGCGGAGCAGCAGCTTTGCTCTTCACGCCTGTAATGAATGATATGACGATATCCATGATGGCGAGGTCTGTCCATACAGAAACAAATTACGGTGCAATAATACTTGTAACGCTGCTCACAATGCTTGCGGTCATACTCTTTGCACTGACAAAGGCCGGCGCGGTAAAGAGGTTTCCGCCCGTGACAGCATTCCGCAGAGGGATAAAGACCCACCATTTCGGGAAGAACGTATTCCCGCTCGAAAAGCTGAAAAAAAGCATAAACCTGCGCCTTGCCCTCAAAGGGATATTCACGGATATGCTCTCGAATATCGGCGTGGGGCTGTGCATAACACTTGCAGGAACAGCTATGATGTTTTCGGCATACACCTTCGATTTCTTCAGGAACGGCTCGGATAACCTTGCAAAGCTGATGGGCTGTGAGATCGCCGAAACAAGGATAAACCTCATGGACGGCGCTGATGCTGTCAGAATGCGTGAAGAACTGCTCGGTATGCCCGAGGTCAGAAAAGTTCTGATAACGGAAGACTTTATGAATCAGCTAAAGGTAAAGGGCTCCGATCAAAAAGGAAGAATAATGGTCTATGATGACTTCGGCGAAACGGAAAATCTGTTCCTTATAGAAGGTCGGTTTCCCGAATATGAAAACGAGATAGCTATCTCACTGAGGAGACACCGCAAGGACAGCATTGATACAGGCGACAGCATCATCATACAGGGCGACGGGATCGAGAAAAGCTATATAGTGACCGGAATACTCTGCGATCTTTCGTTCGACCAGTCCCTGCTCTATCTTACATCGGAAGGATACAGCCGCATTGATCTGACCTTCTCTCCGCATATTCTGGAGGTCTATCTGAAGGACGGATATACAAGGGAAGAATTTGAAAAAAAGCTCAGCTCGATGTACGGCGCAAATGTTGAGGACACTATCGAAGGCACAGAAGAGAGCGGGTCGCTCGAAGAACGGATACGCCGCAGGGCAGACGAAAAAATGGCTCTGCTCATCTCTCAGTACGGCGTCACAGATGCAGACTACGCAATAAGGATAGGCGATACCCTGATAAAGGGGAACAGCTCGAAGTTCGTGATCAGGGAGCTATCCTCCCTGAAGGATGTGATAAAAACACAGTGCGACAGCATCGCAGCGATAACGAAGACATTCAGTCTGTGCGCAATGATCTTCATTGCAGTCGTTGTGGCGGTGATACTCGGCATAATCACATCGTCGAACGTGAAAAGGCAGCGCAGGGAGCTCGGCATAATGAAGAGCATGGGCTATTCGTCAAAGGATCTCATGACACAGATCGCACTGAGGATAATGCCGGTAACGCTGATTTCTGTGGTGATAGCTTCCGTGTGCTCGTTGTATATCAACAAATATTTCTGGATACTGCTGTTCGGAAGCATCGTAAAGCAGAATTATGCGCTGATGATCTTTACCGGAGCGGTCGTCGTGATATTCACCTATGCGGTCACATATATCGGTGCGGGGAATATCAGAAAAATTTCAGTTACCGAGCTTATGACCGAATGAAAACGGAGTGTTGTTTCTATGAATAAAAAACTGTTTGCGGGTATCGCCGCTTTGTGCATGATATTTCTGAATGCCCCCGTTTCTGCGGAAAACACGCCGGAACGTGTCCCGGTCCGGGCAGAAGCCGTATCGCAGCAGGATGACCGTATTTACTGCTTGGCGTCAGTCAGCAAGGTGTATTCGTCAACGGCAGTGATGCAGCTTGCCGATCAGGGAAAAATAGATATCGACGCGCCTGTGACCGATTATATACCGGACTTCAGCATGGCAGACGAACGTTACAAGGATATCACAGTGCGTATGCTGATGGATCATACCTCGGGTATAATGGGCAGCTGCGGGATAAACTGGGATCTTTACGATGACAATGACAGCTGCGCTCATGATGAGCTGATAGATTTCCTGTCGCATCAGCGGCTGAAAGCCGACCCGGGAGAATATGCCGCATACTGCAATGCGGGTTTCGTGCTTCTGGAGATAATAGTCGAGAATGTAAGCGGAATGAGCTTCACGGAATATATCGGAAAGAACATCTCCGCAAAGATCGGTGCGGAGCATACCTTTACGGCGGCAGACCTCCCCGGCAGCACAATGACAGATATGCAGGTGCCGCTGTACAGATCCGGCAGCATACGCTACGATCATGAATATCTCACAGCGATAGGTACAGGCGGAGTATATGCAACAGCTCCCGACCTTGCCGGTCTCGGCAGCGCTTTTTTTACCGGAAACGATGTACTTCTTTCGGAAAACGCCAAAACAGAAATGATGTCAGGCTGGACAGACGATGAAGAGCTTGAAGGATACGGTCTCGGCTGGGATTTCGCAGAGGATCTCAAATACGAAAAAGCCGGGATAAAGGTCATCGGCAAGGGCGGCGACGTGACGAATATGCACGCACAGCTGCTGGTCGCTCCCGATGAGGAGATAAGCGTCGCAGTACTCACCGCAGGCGGGATGAGCACACTCGATCAGCTTATGGCGGAATCGCTGCTGGATATCGCACTGGAGGAATGCGGAAAGGAAGTTGAGGACATCACACCGCCCGAACCGCAGATGAGCGGCGACGTTCCCGGCGGATATGAGAAGTATGCCGGACTGTACTGCATAGGCAGCATGAAAGGTACCAACATATACAGTCTGACATTCGACAGCGGTATGATGTATCGTCAGGAGATCAGCACGGGCAGGTCGGAGACAGAAAAGTACAGATACACCGCAGACGGCAGCTTCGTAAAAGTCAATGAGAACGGAAAGCTGACCGCTGACCGTGAAATGATATATTTCTCTGAAAGAAACGGCAGAGTATATATCAGAGCCGAAAGGTTCACGGAATATCCCGGGCTCGGTATCTATGTAAACAGTACGTATGCAGGCGAGAAAATGGAGGAAAATCCTGTTTCCGACAGCGTTCAGCAGAGCTTTGGCAGTCTGGGAAAGTCGAAAATGGTGATGTACAACGAGAAGTATTCCTCGCAGAGATATGAAGATCCGTTTATCCGGATAGCAGCGGACGATGCTTTCCGCGGCTATGTGCTGGGAACAGGCGCCCGC
>CAMVPV010000205.1 GCA_947169455.1 uncultured Clostridia bacterium
AGTCCGGGGCGCTGATGACGTTCTTCCTGCTGGATAAGATGGGCGTTCCTTCTGAAGATATCGCGCCGATAATACGTGCGATAGGCAACCATGATGAGGGCAGCGGCGTCCCCGTGAGCAATATAGCAGCCGCACTCATAATCGCTGACAAATCGGATGTCAGACGGAGCAGGGTGCAGGATGAGGATGAAAAGAATTACGATATACATGACCGCGTCAATTACTCGGTAAGGTCTTCGGTGCTGAAGATAAACCAGGAGCATACCGCTATCAAGCTGAAGCTCGAACTTGATACGCGGTACGGTGAGATAGGGGAGTATTTCGAGATATTTCTGGAGCGTATGCTTCTCTGCCGCAAAGCTGCGAATTTCCTGAAACTGGATTTTCATCTGATAATTAACGAACAGACGCTGATGTAACATTCTTTCCGGAATAAAAAATATCCGGGAAAGCTCCCGGATATGCAAGGCATTGAGGTCATATATAATACATATAGCTTTTTCCGCGTGAAATATTGAGCCGATACTCCCTGATAAGATCATCAAGAGTCATATTTTCGGCAAAGCGGCGCATATTGTCGTTGATCTTGTCCCACAGGCAGGAATTCACCGAGGAACGCAGATCTTCGCCGTCACCGTCCGAGTGTTCACAGGAATCTGCAAGTATGCTGTTGTCAAGTGCATTGAGTATTTCCGAAAGGTAGATCTCTCCGGCAGGACGGGACAGCACATACCCGCCCTGCGAGCCCTTGCGTCCCTTGACGAACCCGCCCTGCCGCAGCGCGATTATGATCTGTTCGAGGTATTTCTGCGAAATGTTCTGCCTTGTTGAGATATCCGATGACGATACCGTATGCCCGTCGGTGCAGTTTATTGCGATATCCGTCAGCGCGATGAGTCCGTATTCCACTCTTGTCGATACTTTCACGGCTGATGCTCCTCCTTTCCGGTATTTTCATCAAGCAGTTTTCCGAGTGTGTTCCACCCCAGAAGTGCACATTTCACCCGCGCAGGCATTTTTGAGATGTTCTGTAAAGCTCCCGCTTCTTCAAGTTCATTAAGATCATCTTCGGTTATCTCACCGCCGATCATTTTTGAGAAAAGCTCCTTCACCCGCTTAGCTTCAGCGGGTGTTTTGCCTATGACGAGATCGAGCATTATATCGGTGGATGCCTGCGAAATCGCACATCCGACGACCGTATAGAAGCCGTCCCTGATGATGCCGTTTTCGAGATTCAGATGCAGTGTCAGCTGATCCCCGCCGGTGGGGTTCATTCCTGCGTTTGAACAGGTCGCACAGGGGAGATCATGGAGATGAACTGGGTGGAGATTGTGATCTATGAGTATTTCGTTATAAATATTATCCGCCAAAGCCCATTCGCCTCCTCAGTGTTTTCAGTACCTCGATAAACCGCAGGATATCATTCTCATCGTTATAGAACGCCGTGCTTATCCTCGCTGTGGATTGCACTCCGAGATGCTGATGCAGCGGCTGCGCACAGTGATGCCCCGCGCGTATCGCGATATTTTCCGAATCGAATATCGCCGCGATATCATGAGGGTGAACACCGTCAACGGTGAAGGTGATGATCCCGTGATGCTCGTCCGCATTTTCACCGCCGATGATATTTACGTGCGGCACCTTTTTCATTTCACTGAACGCAAGTGCGGTCAGCTCCGCTTCGCGCTCCTGTATAACATCAAATCCGACCGAGTCTATATATTCTATCGCCGCTCTCAGACCTGCCGCGCCGCCGACATTTACAGTCCCCGCTTCAAATTTGTGCGGCAGCTCTGCAAAGGTCGCGCTCTCACGGGTGACATACTCTATCATTTCGCCGCCGTACAGGAACGGAGGCATTTTTTCGAGCAGTTCTTCTCGTCCGTACAGCACACCTATGCCCATCGGCGCGAACATCTTATGCCCGGAAAATGCGAGCAGATCAACTCCGAGATCATTTACATCCACCGGGATATGCGGAACGCTCTGTGCCCCGTCGCATACGATGAAAGTTCCGTTTTCGCGGCATATCTCCGAGAATTCCTTTATCGGGTTTTTCCGCCCGAATATATTCGATATCTGTGCCGCCGCGAAGATCTTTGTTTTCGGACTGAGCGCATTTTTCAGCATTTCGGGGGTATATCTCCCGGTCATGTCACATTCGAGATATTTCAGAACGGCGCCTTTTTCGCGGCACAGATCCTGCCACGGCAGCAAATTGGAATGATGCTCCGATATCGTGACGAGTATCTCATCGCCCGCCCCGACAACGCTTCTGCCGAAGCTGTACGATGCCAGATTGAGACTTTCGGTGGCGTTCCTTGTGAATATTATTTCCTTTGTGCTCTTTGCACCAATGAATTTCCGCACCGCTTCGCGCGCATTTTCGTATGCATCTGTCGCCTTGATGCTGAGATCGTACAGCCCGCGCAGCGGATTTGAATTCAGTTCACGGTAGTATTTTTCCGCTGCTTTGATAACCGATCCCGGTTTCTGCGTGGTAGCTGCATTATCAAGATAGACGAGCCCGTCATATTCGTCGAACAGCGGGAAATCTGCTTTGTAATCATGACCTTTCATTATCTTCACACCAATCAAGGATATCGTAAATGTGCCGTTCGGTCTTTTCGTCGCCGATCAGCTCAATGATGCGCTTCAGCTTTGCGCGCGCTATGATATCGTATATTTTTTTCTCGGGTATGCCTCGCGAGCGCATATAGAAAATATGCTTTTCATCTATCCTGCCTATTGACGCACCGTGTGTTCCCTCGACATCCTCCTCTGCACAGAGAATGACCGGAACTGTCTTGTTGACGGCTTTTCCGCTCAGAAGAATGACGTTTTCCTGTTCATGCCCCTGTGCGCCGGATGAGCCGTTTCTGAAATCTATCGTTCCCTTGAAGGTCTTGTGCGCTTTTCCGTCGAGAACGCCGTCCGCATTTATCCGCGAAACGCTTTTTCTGCCGGTATGGTTTACGGTCAGATTGATGTCAAGGGTTTCACTGCTGTTCAGAAGATAGCCTATATCAGTGTCAAGCTGTGATCTTCTGCCGTTAAGTGCAGCTGTGATATTGCTTTTTGCATCGGATGTGCCGACATATATTTGTATCAGCTCAAGCCGTGCATTTCCGGAAATATCCGCTGAGATCTCCGATACTGTGCTTTTTTCTCCTGTAAATATCTGCACGAGCTTTACTGCTGAATTTTCCTCAGCACTGACAGCGGTAAACAGTTCCGTATCTGCCGAAGCTGATATAAACTGTATCACTGTGAGCTCTTTACCGTTTTCCGCACATATTTCATAGCTTTTGTTTCCGCTTATCTCCGCTCTGACTGCGTTCTCTTTTTCACTTTTTATTATGATCTTTTCCTGCGGAAGATCGCTTTTCTTGTATTCCGCACAGTTGACTCCGAGCCATGAGAAGGTCGGTACCGGGAGTATATTTGTATAGACTTTTTCCATGTTTACGCTCCTTTATCCGACGCTCCCGTGCATTTCCAGCCCGATGAGATTATTCATTTCCATGGCGTATTCAAGCGGCAGCTCCTTTGAAACATTATCCGCAAAACCGCGTACTATCATTGCTTTTGCAGCTTCCTCGGAAAGCCCGCGAGATGTGAGATAAAATACCGCTTCGTCGCTTATGCGTCCTATCTTAGCTTCGTGCCCCACATCGCATTTGTCTGTCTTTACAACTATCGAAGGCACCGTGTCCGAGCGTGATATACCGTCGAGCATCAGCGATTCACAGCTCACCGATGATTTGCTGCCGACAGCATTCTCGTTCACGACGACAGCGCTGCGGAAGGTGCTTTTTCCGCCCGACTTGCTCAGCGATTTTGTGTTCATATATGATGACGTATCTGGCGCGTTATGGACTATCTTTGCGCCGGTATCAAGATCCTGCCCCTCACCTGCGAACGTTATGCCTGTGAATTCTGCACTTGCGTTCCTGCCGTTGAGTATGCTCATCGGGTACAGATATGAAACGTGCGAGCCGAAGCTGCCCGATACCCACTCTATCTTGCCGTTTTCCTCAACGATCGCGCGCTTGGTGT
>CAMVPV010000206.1 GCA_947169455.1 uncultured Clostridia bacterium
TTAACTCCAGCATTTACGACGAGCTGCTTCGTGAGAATATGAGAAAGCAGCAGTATGTCATAGACCACATTGATGAAGCGATTGAGAAAGAATACATAACGGTCTTGTACCAGCCCGTTATCATGAGACCTTCCTCATCGAACCAGTATGTATTGCCGCTCTTGTAGTTCACCTTGCCGATGCGTGCGGCGCCGTCCTTGCCGAACAGGTACTTTCTGCCGTCCTTGAACTTCACCCAGCCGGTCTTCATATTTCCGTTCTTGTCGAAATAATACTTTGAGCCGTCTATTTCCATGAAGCCCTTGGCGTAGCTCCCCGTATCCTCAGAAAAATACTTTGTATGCCCGTCCTCAGTCTCCCAGTCTGCGGAAACACAGGGCGCCGCCGCCGAGACTATCATTACTGAGCATACAGCCGCTGTAAGCAGCTTCAGAATCTTTTTCATACATTGTACTCCTTTTATTTGCATTATACGATATTTTTCATTATATAAAAATTATACAATAATCGCACGTTGTTTTCAAGTACAAATATCATAAAAGCCGCGGTAGGTTATTGTGGATTATTCACAATTATCATGCGAGCCGCAGCTGCCGCAGTTCTTCGCACAGCAGGAGCACCCGCAGCATTTTCCCGCACGCCGGTCTTTTATACACTTCCGCACGGCAAAAAACAGCGCAGCCGCAACGCATATCAGCAGTACGATATCAATGATGCCCATCACATCAGTCCTCCTATAAGGTGTACGACAAACGCCGCTGCCCATGCTATCACACACTGCCACACGACGACTCCCGCCGCCCACTTCGCGCCGAGTTCGCGGCGTATCGCGGCTATCGCTGCAACACAGGGCGTATATAGCAGCGAGAATACCAGCAGCGTCGGCACCGATGCCGCGGGGATGAGGTTCGCCGCGCCTCCGGCGAAAAGTACGTTCAGCGTGGAAACTACGCTCTCCTTTGCCATGAAGCCGCATATCAGCGAGGTGCATATCCTCCAGTCACCGAGCCCGAGCGGTTCCATAAGCGGCACGAATATGCCCGCTATCGCCGCAAGGATGCTGTTTTCCCTGTCGTCAGCGAGGTCAAAGTGCATATCGAAGTTCTTCAGGAACCACACCGTCACCGACGCTATCAGTATCACCGAGAAAGCCCTCTGCAGAAAATCCTTTGCCTTATCCCAGAGCAGATTTGCGGTATTCTTTATGCCCGGCAGACGGTAATTCGGGAGCTCCATAACGAACGGCACAGCCTCGCCGCGGAACAGCGTTCCCTTGAAAAGCAGCGCCGCGAGTATCCCCATAACGATGCCCAGCAGGTACAGCCCGATCATCACGAGCGCGCCCCGTCCCGGAAAGAAAGCATTCACGAAAAAGGCGTATATAGGCAGCTTCGCTGTACAGCTCATGAACGGCGTGAGCAGTATAGTCATGCGGCGGTCGCGGTCGCCGGGCATGGTGCGTGTCGCCATCACCGCCGGAACCGTGCAGCCGAAGCCTATCAGCATGGGGACTATGCTCCGCCCGGAAAGACCTATCTTTCTGAGCAGCTTATCCATGAAGAACGCCACGCGCGCGATATATCCGCTGTCTTCAAGTATCGAAAGGAAGAAGAACAGCGTCACTATCACCGGCAGAAAGCTTATCACGCTGCCCACGCCCCCGATTATGCCCTCGGTCATAAGGCTGTGGACGGTGCTGTTCACTCCCGCCGCAGAAAGTCCCTTGTCCGCATAGAAGGTCAGCCTGCCTATCATGCTTTCGAGTATCCCCTGAAAGAAAGCGCCTATCACATTGAACGTCAGCACGAAAACCAGCGACATTATCAGTATGAAAGCGGGCAGGGCGGTATATTTTCCGGTGAGGAAGCGGTCTATCTTCCTGCTGCGGATGTGCTCGCGGCTCTCGCGGGGCTTCTTGACAGTCTCCGAGCACAGCTTCATAATATAGGAAAAGCGCATATCCGCGATGGCAGCGCTCCTGTCGAGCCCGCGCTCTTTTTCCATCTGACATACGATATGCTCCATTGCGTCCTTTTCGTTGGCATCCAGACCAAGCTGTGAGATAATGAGCTCATCGTTCTCCACTACCTTAGCCGCCGCAAATCTCAGCGGCAGACCCGCCGCCTCCGCGTGATCCTCGATGAGGTGCCGTATGCCGTGCAGGCAGCGGTGTATCGAGCCGCCCTTTTCGTTCTTTCCGCAGAAATCGCGCCGCAGCGGACGTTCGCGGTAATGTGCTATATGCAGTGCGTGCTCTATCAGCTCATCCACGCCGGAATTTTTCGCCGCAGATACGGGCACAACGGGCACCCCGAGCATATCCTCCATAGCGTTTATATCGACCGTTCCGCCGTTCGCAGCCATTTCATCCATCATATTGAGCGCCACTACCATGGGTATATCCATTTCGAGCAGCTGCATGGTAAGGTACAGATTGCGTTCTATGTTCATCGCATCGATGATATTTATTATAGCGTGGGGCTTTTCGGTCAGCACGAAGTTGCGCGATACTATCTCCTCGCTGCTGTACGGCGACATGGAATATATGCCGGGCAGGTCGGTGATGAGGGTATTCGGGCGCCCCTTTATCCCGCCGTCCTTGCGGTCAACGGTGACGCCGGGGAAATTCCCGACGTGCTGATTTGAACCGGTCAGGCGGTTGAAAAGCGTGGTCTTTCCGGAATTCTGATTGCCGACCAGCGCGAACTTCAGCACGGTATCATCGGGGAGCGGGTCGCCGTCGCCCTTTGCGTGAAATCGTCCGCCCTCACCGAGACCGGGGTGTTCGGTCTTTTTGCGCGGCGGGATGACATCCTCCTCATCCTCGCAGTCGCGCACATCCTCAACGGTTATCTGTTCGGCATCGGCAAGGCGCAGCGTGAGTTCATACCCGTGCAGACGGACTTCCATAGGGTCACCCATAGGTGCCAGCTTTACCGCTGCCACCCTTGTGCCGGGGATAACTCCCATATCGAGAAAATGCTGACGCAGGGAACCTTCCCCGCCGACTGCGGAGATGACTGCCGATCTCCCTGTTTCAAGCTCTCTCAATGTCATAAAGTACACTTCCTGTTTATCATTCTGGAATGTGCAGCAGGACAAGCTGTTCACAGTCCGAAAAGTTAGTTAGATTTAACTAACTCTTATTATATCACTTATTTCCCGCTTTGTCAAGATTTTTCTCTGCACGCCAGCTTTCCCGCGATATCGCATACACGCAGGTGCGTCCGTTTATCGGGTCGGCGAATTCATCCACCTTTCCGCACCCCCACGATACAGCCGTTTTTGCGGATGGCTCGTTCGTGTGTTTCATATAGGAAAATATCATCCTGAACGGAAGGTTCTCAAATGTCCAGTCGCGCACGGCGGACGCCGCTTCACGCGCATATCCGCGCCGCTGCATATCCCGCCGTATGTGATAGCCTATCTCCGGCTTTATCACGCCGCCTATGTTCTGCATGGTAAGTCCGCAGTCGCCTATCATCTCGCCGTTCTCTTTAAGGCAGACCGCCCACAGCCCGAACCCGAAAATGCTGTACCGTTCGATATTCCTGTCTATCCATGCGTGCACGCGCTTCTCATCGAAGGAATACGGATAATGCTGCATATTTCCGGGGTCGCCGAGCACTGCGTAAAGCGCATCGAAATCGTCCTCTGTCATTTCCCGCAGGAAAAGCCGCTCTGTTTCAATTACCATAAATATCACCTCTTTATTATTTTCGCACAGATATTATCTTATCATATCGCCCGGACAATGTCAACAAAGAATGATGTATCATAACATTTTCAGAACCGCCTTGTAAAGAAATGCGATGATCACTCCCGGAATATCCGCACTGATATTTGTTGCCTCAAACACCGTAAAGAACAACGGCTGATGATCGGCAGCATCCCCTTTCGCCTCCCCTTTCCGGGGAGGTTTTTTTCCGCACATCCTGCTTTTTTTCTGCTTTGTTGGTGGATTTATGATAGTTTTTCCGCGCAGCCGGCTATTGTAGGTTATTAAGTAATCTTTCTTCTGTATGACGCCTGTGCGAGGG
>CAMVPV010000207.1 GCA_947169455.1 uncultured Clostridia bacterium
AAATAGTTCAAGCCTGCTGCATCCGGACCGAATACAGCAGGCTTTTGTTATTTCTCCTGCATGAGGATATAAAGCTCATCGGCGGTGTACCTGTCACCGTCATTCTTTTCTATCCCGAACCAGAATACTTTTTCCGCATCGACCTCTATACAGTCACCGACGCTGTACCTTTCAGCACCGTAATTATTTGTTACGACACCGCTTTTTCCGCCGTGCTGAACATCACATTCGATGTAGTACTCATTTTCTTCTCCGTTTTCATCCTCCGCATACAGATACATACCCGCAGAAAGCCTGCAATCGTGCGACTCAAAGTATTCCAGCGCATATTTATAAAGATTGTGTGCGCGGGTCTCATCGGCATAGGATGCGCGGTTATGTCTGCGGAGTGTTACTTCGCTGAGTATATCATCGGTGACCTCGGTGAGCAGCAGTCCTTCCTTATCGTCGGGAGAAAAATGGAGCCGCGGTTCCGCATATATTTTTTTCCCGCTCTCGCAATGCTTCCATGTAAGCTGAACATAATTCCTTCTCTGATATATCATTCCGACGCGGAACGAATTTCCCTCATCGGGAAGTGTACTGTATGAAACATCGCCGAGTATTTTTTCGAGCAGCGGCATCACCGTATCTATCCGGTCTTCGGGGACATCGCGGACAATGAATTCCTGCGCACCGAATACATTCATTCCTATCGAAACTATCTCTGTCCTGTCGCTGTTTTCATCCTGCCTTGAAATAAAATACCTCACACAATCGCTGAACGCCGGTGTTGCTTTTCCGAGCACCTCATAATGCAGCCATGCCGACGGAAGTGACTTCAATACCGATATAGCGAGCACAACGGCAGCACCGCCTGTATTGAGCGCATCAGCTATTGTCATCGTCCTGCGGATATCATCGTATCTGTCAGTATGAGCGTTATCTGAAAGAACAGCGAGCATACTGTCATATCCGCTCATCTTTTCCATTTCGGCACGGTCAACGTACCGCGTACATATCAGTGAATTGACATCAACAGCATCGGCGGTGCCCATTCTGTAAGAATACCTTTTCCCTGACTTGTCATAGATGATGAACTCGGCGGCGTTATGCTCTTCACTGACGATACGGTACTTCACGCTGTCCGTCCATCCGAGCTCTCCGAGCAGCTCCGCTATCCTGTCATAACCGGGAACATCGCCGCTGCGGTACAGTATCCCGTATGCACATTCAGCCGGCTTGACGCAGCCGTACGTGGGTATCTCGACGATCGTCTCCGGTGCTTCGGGGAATTCAAACGCCAGCTCATCCGAGAACATACTGTTGCCGTTGCGCTTATCGAATTTCTTTGCAAGATCGTCCGCTGCCCTGTAAAAATGCTCCTTCAGTTCATCGGTATCGTATATGCCGTCAGAATTGAACAGTTCAAAATCTGCGGAAAGCCGGGCGTGTATCTCCCCGGCTCCCTGTTTTTTCATCGCTGTGAAAAGACGGTACGCCGCATTCGCAAAATAAAATTTGCAGATAGGTTCCTTTATCCTGCTGTACATCCCCGCACATTCGCAGAACATATCATACGCAGAGTGCATATCGGTATTTGTCCTCGCGATCATAATGCAGGATATCTGCATGAGATTGCTTATCCACTTGTCGCGGTCGAGCAGGCGCAGCATAATATTCGCATAATGTTCTGATTCGGAATATCTGCCTCGCTTTGCGAACTCATACGCAATATCACCGAAAAGTGCTTCCGGAAATTCTCCGTAATCATGTCTTTCGAGCAGATCATTCAATACGCGCATCGCCTTTTCGATATCACCGAACTGCATCGAACGGTGTATCACCGAACTGAGCCCGTTTACATCATCTTCGCCGCTGTCATCATCCGCCTCTTCGTATTTCCGCAGTGACTCCGCCGATCTTTCAGTATCTAAATAGAGGAGCGCACCCGATTCACGCAGATAATACTTTTTCATCGGGAAATTGTTCTCCGTGAGGAAATCCCTGAATCTGCGAAGATAAGTCTCTATCTGCTCTATGCTTATCTGATAATAGTTCGAGCAGGAATCTATTATCCATTCATAAGGGTATGTGAAGCTGTCCGGCTTTATTATGCCCGGATTGTCATCATACAGCTTCAGCAGCTCGGGAAACATCACGAGCGCCTTGAACTGATCGTCGTAGAATACTGCTTCACGGATATAATAATACCTCAGCCACAGCATATCCTTTATCGATTTTTCATTATCTGCTTCGGAAATGCATTTTTTGAGGTATATCATCTTTTCCTCTCCGTGCGGAAGCGCAGCAAAGCGATCTCTGTCAAACATTTTCAATCCTCCCTGAACAGCATATACAATTCATCGGCGGAATATTTTTCGCCGTCTTTTTCTATCATTATGCTATAAACTTCATCCTGCGACACCGTGATGATATCACCGATATCGATCGTATCGTCCTCATCATCCTTCCATGTGACAGCGGCAGTTTTACCGTCCTTTCGCATCTGCGCATTACAGCAGGAGGAAAAATCTTCACCGTCCTCATCAGTATATTTATGATCTGCGCTGATGAACAGTTCACATTCATTCTTCATGAAATATTCCAGCGAATACGGAAACAGGTTCCTTGCGCGCTGTTCATTGTAAAACATCGCGCGTCCGTTCGTTCTGAACGAAAAATGCTCGGTATCTTCGGGCGTTATCTCCGTGAGCAGCTTTCCTTTATCTGCCGAAAGATCCGCATAGGAAATGAACAGCAGCGGTTCCGCGAAAATATCTCCGTCCTCTTCAAATCGGAAATGTCTCCATTTCATGCGTATGAAGATCTTGTTGTCATATACAATTCCGGTGTGGAATGTCACTCCTTCATCAGGCAGCGGCTCAAAGGTCAGTTCTTCGGCGAGCTTTTTCAGCAGCGCGTAACAGATCATAATATTTTCACTATCCGTGCCGTGCACGATAAACTCCCGCGCGCCGAAATAATTCAACCCCGATGTTATAAGATCATATTTATCATTTCCTGTGCGCGAAGGGATACGCTCGATATGAACAAGCTCGGCAGCATCCGGCGGAGTTTTTCCGAGCACTGTGAATTTTACTGTGTCTGCCTCAATGATGCTGCATTCCGGAAGACGGTACATAATCTTTGCACCGTCAAGGTTCAGCATATCCGCGATAATGAACAGCGCGAGCATATCCTCATATCTGTCGGTATGGATATTATAGGAGATCACCGCAAGCATGACCGGAGCATCCTCCGCATTTCCGAGAATATCCCTGTGTTCTTCGATATCGGGACACAGCCGCCGTATATCGGGCGCGTCGGCAATTATCGCACTGTACAGGATTTTTCCGTGCTTTTCGCTGTAAAACGAAAAATAAGCGGTGCCGTTTTCATCAACAGCGGTCTTTCCGTCTGAAAGTCCAAGCTTTTTCCCGATCATTTCCGCGATATAGTCAAAGGATGGGATATCCTCTCTCGCTCTGAACAGGATACCTATTCCCGCCTTTTCGGGAACGATCCTGCCGTGCAGCGGAAGATCTATCTCATTTGAAGGAGCATCGGGAAATATAAATCCAAGGTCGTCCGAATAGCTGTTGTTCGAGTTCCTCTCATCAAATTTAAGTGCGATATCACGGGCAGCATCATAAAAATGCGCTTTCAGTTTCCCCACGCAGTAAATACCGCTTTTATTAAATAATTCAAAATCATTTGATATGTGCGGGTGGATCTCGTTTATGCCGCTGCTTTCGAGAGCCGAGAATAATCTGTAGGCTGCCGATGCAAAATAATATTTCAGTGCAGGTGTCCTGACGCTGCTGTAATTTCCTGCATTTTCGCAGAAGATATCATACGCGCGGCGGATATCCGTCCTGCTTTTTACCGATATCGCATAAGCTGTCTCACGCATGAAATTGATCTCGTTGCCCTTTATCATCGGCAGCATAAGATCTATATAATGATCCGCCTCGTCATACATACCCCGCTTTGCGAAACAGTACGCAAGCTCTCCGTAGGTCGTCTGCGGCATCTCC
>CAMVPV010000208.1 GCA_947169455.1 uncultured Clostridia bacterium
GTTGAGTTCTACAGACCTTTTGACAGGCGTCAAGAACCGCAATGCCATGAACAAGCGCGTTGACGGTCTTATGGCGGAGGGCGCCCTCCGCGGCAGCTTCGGCGTGGTGTTCGCCGACATCAACGGACTGAAGACCGTGAACGACGAACGCGGCCACGATGCCGGCGACCTGCTTCTGCGGAAAGCTGCCAGCCTGCTGAACGCGGTCTTCGGCGAGTATGAGATATACCGCGCAGGCGGCGATGAATTCGTGATATTCTGCCCGGGCATGACCGAAGAAACGCTCCGCGCCCGTATAGATGAGCTGAAAAAGCTCGAAAGCAGCACACCGGAGGTAAGCTTTGCGGTGGGCAGCGGACTTTTCGGGAGTGAGTACGATATCTGCCGCGCCATGCATGAAGCCGACGAGAGGATGTACAGCGACAAGCAGGAGTATTACCGCCTCAATCCCGGCAAAAGACACCGCGGAGACCCCTCTGCACAGGTATAACATATACAATTATGATATATAAACTTCATTCAATGAACTACGAAATCAGGTGAACTGAAATGGACAGATACCGCTTTACCGACGCCGAACAGTCCCTCATGGAAAAATCCAGGGTGCCGTATGCGATATATCAGTTTGTAGAGAGCAAAGTGGTCACGCTCGTGCTCACACGCGGATTCTGCGACCTTTTCGGGTACAGTGACTTTGAAAAGGCGTATTACGATATGGATAACGATATGTACTGCGGGACCCACCCCGAGGATGCAGCGCGCATCGCCGATGCCGCTTACATCTTCGCAACGGAGGGCGGCACATACGATGTTATATACCGCACAAAAACAGGTCACGGCGACGCATACCATATAATCCATGCGCGCGGCGAACACACCTACACCGAGGACGGCACGCAGCTTGCGCATATATGGTACACGGACGAGGGAACGATCTCTGAAAACGACTATACCGCCGCAGTCGCACTCGACCGTAACCTGAAATACTCACTTTACAAGGAAAACATACTCAAAACGAGCTACTACGACCACCTGACCGGTCTGCCCGGCATGACCTATTTCTTCGAGCTTGCATCCGTGCGCAGGGAGAACATCCTCAGCGGAGGCGGGACACCCGCGCTAATGTTCATGGATTTCAGCGGGATGAAATACTTCAATCACAAGTACGGTTTTTCGGCAGGCGATCTGCATCTCCAGTTATTTGCAAGGATCATCGCGCGGATAGTCGGAAATGAGAACTGCAGCCGCCTCGGACAGGATCACTTCGCCGTGATCACCGAGAAAGACGGGGTCGAAGAAAAACTCACCGGTCTGTTTGAACAAAACAGTCTGCTCAACGACGGACGCTCGCTGCCTCTCCATGTAGGGATATATGACAGCTGGACAAACGGGATAATCCCCAGCATGGCGTGTGACAGGGCAAAGGTCGCCTGTGACGCCCTCAAAAACGTTTATTCCTCTGAGTTCAACTATTACAGCTCCACAATGGAGGATGCCGAGGACAAGCACCAGTATATCATCGCAAATATCGACAGGGCTATCCGTGAACGCTGGATAAAGGTATATTACCAGCCTATCGTGCGCGCAGTGAACGGAAGGGTATGCGATGAAGAGGCTCTCGCCAGGTGGATAGACCCCGTGAAGGGGTTCATGTCCCCCGCTAAATTCATTCCGGTGCTCGAAGATCACCGTCTCATTTATAAGCTTGACCTGTATGTTGTGGAATGTGTCATACAGAAGATACGTATCATGGAAGAGGCGGGGCTGACCATAATGCCGCAGTCTGTCAATCTGTCCCGCTCCGATTTCGACACCTGCGATATCGTTGAGGAGATACGCGCACGTATCGACGGCGCCGGGATCAGCCGCAGTATGCTGACTATCGAGATAACCGAAAGCATAGTCGGCAAGGATTTTGACTTCATGAAAAGGCAGATAGACCGCTTCCGCGAATACGGCTTTGCCGTATGGATGGACGACTTCGGCAGCGGATATTCCTCTCTCGATGTACTGCAAAGCATAAGATTCGACCTGATAAAGTTCGATATGCGGTTCATGCAGCAGTTCAATGAGGGTCCGAAGGGACGGATAATCCTGACCGAGCTGCTGAGAATGGCTGCGTTCCTCGACATAGACACTATCTGCGAGGGCGTGGAAACAGAGGAACAGGTTCAGTTCCTTCAGGATTCCGGCTGCTCGAAGCTCCAGGGATATTATTATGAAAAGCCCATCCCCGTGGAAAGGATACTCGAAAAATACGCAAGCGGCACACAGATAGGCTTTGAGGATCCGACGGAATCACAGTTCTACGAGAACATCGGACGTGTCAGCCTTCACGATCTGTCGATCATCGCACAGGAAAATTCCAACGAATTCGACAATTTCTTCAACACGCTCCCTATGGCGATAGTTGAAATAAAGAACGGATTTGCGCGGTATGCCCGCAGCAACAGATCCTACCGCGATTTCATGCAGCGCAGTTTCGGAATTTCACTGAGCGGCGGCTCCGACCCGTTCCATAACAGCCCCATACCATCATCTGTCCCGTTCATCAAAACGATAATGCCGTGCTACGAGACAGACAGGAACATATTCATTGATACGACTCTCAATGACAATACCGCCGTCCGGTCATGTATGCGCCGCGTAGCATACGACCGCGAAAGCGGACTTACGGCTATCGCGGTAGCCGTGCTCTCCATTGCCGAGACGACACAGGGCACTACCTACGGAAATATCGCAAGGGCTCTCGCCGCCGACTACTTCAATCTGTACTATGTAAACCTTGAGACAGAGGAATTCATAGAGTATTCCTCCGACATAGGTGAGGATGAGATAGCACTTGAAAGGCACGGGGATAATTTCTTCGAGGCAAGCCGCAGGGATGCACTGATGATGATATACCGCGAGGACCGCGAAGCAATGCTGGATTCATTCACAAAGGAAAACATAGTACGCCAGCTGGATGAGCAGGGCACCTTCACGCTTACCTACCGCCTGATGATTAACGATGAGCCCGTCTATGTGAATATGAAGGCGATGCGTATGCAGGAGGACAGAAATCATATCATCATCGGAGTGAGCAACGTCGATATGCAGATGAAGCAGAAGGAGATGCTCGAACAGATACACTGCACTGAGGTCGTCTATTCACGGCTGACCGCACTTTCCGGCGATTACATCTGTATGTACACCGTTGACCCCGTGACCGATGAATATTTTGAGTACAGCGCCTCCGACCAGTACAGCAGGTACGGGCTCGCCAAGCAGGGAAAGGACTTTTTCGCCCAGGCAAGGACAGATGTTCTCACTCTGCTGCCGGAGGAGGATCAGCGGCTGTTCAGGGAACTGTTCACAAAAGAAGCCGTTCTGGAAGGCACCTCCGGCGGGAACATATTCACGATGAATTATCACCTTATCCTCGCAGGAGAGACTATCCCTGTAGCGCTGCGGGCAGCGATGACCAGGGAAGACGGCGGTGACAAGCTCATCGTCGGCGTGAAGCGTATCATCCGCAGAAAGGATGACAGGGACGGCGGACAGCCCTCCGAATGATCCTATGAGAGAATATGCGCCGTGATTTTTGTAAATAACAGATAAAATTGATAATTATTTACAAAATGTATTGACAAGGGCTTGTTTTTTTGATAAAATAATGTTACTGATATTTTTATGGTAAGGAAATATGCCCTCACGTGTGCGGACATATCCTTCGATACACAGCATTTGCCAGACAGATGCACATTTTGTACATTAAAGTGAAAGCATATTGCTTTACACATAATCTTTTTCGGAGGTAAGATATTATGGAAATAATCAAACAGACCGAAGGCACCACCCTCTCTGTCAAGCTTGTAGGAAGACTCGACACCGTCACAGCTCCTCAGCTTGAAAGCGAAATTAAAGAAGATATCGTCGGAAAGACCGAACTTATATTTGATTTCACATCCCTCGACTACGTTTCATCCGCAGGGCTCAGAGTCCTGCTCTCCACACAGAAGATAATGAACAAG
>CAMVPV010000209.1 GCA_947169455.1 uncultured Clostridia bacterium
CGCGGGGAAATATGCAGCTATCATATCCCCGAAAAGCGCGGGCAGCAGCAGGAAGACAGCCCCGGCTCCGCTTATCACCAGCGCGGAGGTCTTCGGCAGACGTATCCCCGCGCTCCCAAGTGCCGCGCCCGCCGCAAGCGAATCCAATGATACCGCCGCAGCGAGCATCAGTATTGCCGTATTGTCCATTGATATCGTTCCTTATCACAGTCCCCCGATATCAGTTTATTCATCATCCTGAAAAATGACACAAAAAAAGCACCCGCAGCAGCAGGTGCTTTTTTGCGTATCCTTATCAGCAGCGCGAAACGAACTGTGTGCTGTCCGTCTGCGAAGCGGAGCCGAGCTCCTGATCGGCAATGGCAGCCTTTATCATGATGGCACATTCAAGGCGCTTCTTTTCAAGCTCACAGGAAAGCTTGTGCGAAGTATGGATATCGCCGCAGTAGATGTAGTTGTTGGCATTGCATCCGCCGCTGCAATAGAACTTCGCCCAGCAGCCGCGGCAGTCGGGCTTGCTGTAGATATGCGTTTCCGCGAATTCCTTCTTGATGTCCGTGTTGAAGGTGCCCGCATGGATATTTCCCATTTTATACTTGTCCTCACCGACGAACTGGTGACACGGATATATATCTCCGTCGGGAGTTATCGCAACGTATTCATTTCCCGAGCCGCACCCGCGCAGACGCTTAACGGCGCAGGGTCCCTGGTCGAGATCTATCATGAAGTGGAAGAAGTTGAAGTGCTTGCCCTGGTTCTCGTTCACGAGGATAAGCTGTGCAAGGCGCTCATACTCGGAGAATATCGCGGGGAGATCTGTCTCGGTGAGCGCATACTCGTTCTTCGGGTCACTCACTACGGGCTCTACCGATATCTGGTCGAAGCCCTGTTCAAAGAGGTGCAGCACATCGTTGGAGAAATCGAGGTTGTGCTTGGTGAAGGTGCCGCGCACATAATAGTTCTCGTAGTTGCGCTTTCCGGCGAGCTCCTTGAAGTTCTTCATGATGCGGTCATAGGTGCCGGAGCCGTCCGCACGCTTTCTCATGCGGTCGTTGACGGACTTCCTTCCGTCTATCGACATGACGCAGTTGGACATTTCCCTGTTGATGAAATCCGTCTTGTCGTCGTCAAGTATCATGCCGTTCGTGGTGATAGTGAAGCGGAATCTCTTTCCGTATTCCTTTTCCTTTGAGCGGCCGTATTCCACGAGCTGCTTCACCACATCAAAATTGAGCATCGGTTCGCCGCCGAAGAAATCCACTTCAAGATTTTCGCGGTCGCCGGAATTTTCAAGCAGGAAATCGAGAGCCTTTCTTCCGGTATCGAAATCCATCAGCTTTCTGCCGAGCCCGAAATCTCCGGTAGAGGCGAAGCAGTATTCGCAGCGCAGCTGGCAGTCCATCGATATGAGCAGGCAGAGTGCCTTTACGGGCGATGCTACGGAATACCTGGCGAATTTTTCATACTCGTCATCCGAAAAGAGGATATGCTCCCTGTAAAGTTCGAGCACCTCCGCATAGCAGGAGATTATCTCCTCGCGCGCGTAGAAGCGGGAGAGCTTTTCGATGACATTTTCGGGACATTTTTCTGCAAAGGGCGGCTGCACGTTGTCGAGCATATCGTAGGTGAGCTCATCCACAAGGTGAACACCGCCGCTATATACATCCAGAACGATATTGTAGCCGTTCAGTTTATATTTATGGATCATAGGATATCGGGCTGTCCTGTAATATACGGACGCCTCTCCTTTCGGTAAATTTTCGGTTCTCAGAGATCATCAGATAATAAAACAAGGGGCACAGCGCAATGCCTATGCCCCTTGCCGCCGCACAAAAAGCCGTTCGGAAATTACTTTTCGCACTTCTGGTTAGCGACTGTGCAGGATGTCTTGCAAGCAGACTGGCAGGAAGCCTGACACTTTCCGCAGCCGCCTTTCTCTGCGGTCTGCTTGAGATTAGCCTTGTTGATCGTTCTGATATGCTTCATGACACTATCCCCTCCGTTTTATATAATATAGATCATTATAACACATGATCCGACAAATTTCAATAGGCAAATTAACGAAATAATGATCTTGTATTCACTCCGGTTATGCCGCCCGCCGCCGAGCAGAGCAGTATCAGCAGGAATTTTCCGAAAGCGTGCCCTGCCGAAAAGCTTTTCATTATGATGACGCTTATCAGCACGAGCAGTATAAATACCGCACCGCCGAACACAGCTCCGACGCATATCCCGTGCCTGCGGCGTATATTCGCCGCCGCAAAAGCCCCCGCAAAGCAGCCCGCGCAGAGCGCCGTGCCCGACATTATGCCGACCGCCTCGCGTGAGAGGTCGAACGTGACGGTGAGCCACGAGCACACCAGCACGCACACGAATACCGTGAGCGGGCACACAGCCGCCGATATCAGGGCAGCGCGGAACTTTTCCGCATTTTCCGAATACATTTTTCTCACAGCACCGACCCCCGCATGATGATATATGGAAGTTTCCTCTTATTATGATATGCGGGGATGCTGCGGAAAATCACGGTATTACTTCTTTTTCTTCTTGAATTCCTCGGGGAGCTTCTCGTTTTTGGAGGAAGCCGAGTCCTCCTTTACATCGTGAACGGTGGCGTTCTCGGAGATAGCCCATATCTTCACGCGCACCTTGTTGCGGTCGCCGCCCGTTTCGATAACCACCGTATCCTCGGTCTTGCGCACGATAATGCCGGTGATGCCGCCGACGGTCGTTACCTCGTCGCCTATCTGGAGATTATCGCGCATATTCTTCTGTTCTCTTTCCTTTTTCTTCTGCGGACGTATCATCAAAAAATACATCGCGCCGAGAAGCACCGCCATCCACAAGACCATAGAGATCGTCTGTGTGGTCATATCGCCGCCCGTTACGGGTTCTGCGGCTGCATCTGCAAGCAAAAGCTGTAAATTCATGTTCGGTTTATTCCTCCGTTCGGTGATCCTTATAGGTTCGTATGATATACTCTAATATTATACCATGCACCGCCGTTTTTTTCAATAGGGATTTATATACAAGATTTTCGCCAAAACAGCGCAAAAAGAAACGATTATGCACGATTTTGACGGAAATCAAGGTTACAAATAGTTACAGTTGATAAAAAATCCAAAAAGCCCTTGACAAACATGAAATGCTGTGATATAATTTTACAGTACCCCGTATGAATATGCTGCTTTAGCTCAGCAGGCAGAGCACTTCCTTGGTAAGGAAGAGGTCGACAGTTCGAATCTGTTAAGCAGCTCCACCCCGTGTATAACACACGGGGATTTTTTTATACATGAAAGCGAGCCGCATTATGCTGAAGAATATCCTCTCACCCGATACCTGTGCCAGATGTAAGATGTGCTGCACGTTCGACCGCTACGACCTCGGGAACACGCCCGTCATCCCCGATGAAATGAAGACCGCACTCTCGGAGCTGTACCCCTCGGCAGGGTTCGTGCGGCACGGCGAAAGCTGGCTCTTCCGCATGGAGGAGGAAAAGGACGGCGCCTTCCGCTGTCCGATGCTCACCCCTACCGGCTGTATGCTCGGGGACAGCAAGCCCTTCGACTGCCGGATATGGCCGTTTATGCTCATGGAGTTCCGCGGGCGGCTCGTGATAACGCTTGACCCGTTATGTCCCGTAATGTACAGGATGCCGCTCGACCGTCTTATCTACGAACTGGAGCACGGGCTCGCGGATGATATATTTGCCGGTGCGGAAAAATGTCCCGATACCGTCCGCCCTTACCGTGCGGGATATCCCATCCTTTCCGTAAGCGAACAGATCATCATCTGAAGCGCTCCGTGATACTCAGTTAAAAATCGAGAATTTAAGCCGCAGCTGTTTGTATAAATGGTCGCGGTTTTTTTATTGTTTCGGTTGATTTATGGTTGCTGTTACGCGCTTCCTGCTCCTATTTGTGTTCTGGTGGATTTGTATGCTGCTTTTCCGCGCAGCCGGCTATTGTAGGTTAATTAGTAATATTTCTTTTATATGACGCATTATGC
>CAMVPV010000210.1 GCA_947169455.1 uncultured Clostridia bacterium
GGCTTCGCGCCCGCTCAGTGCGGTAGATATCTGCATACCATAGGGCTTCATCAGTCCTGCCGACACACGCAGGTTCACCTCGTTGTCATCGACGATGAGCACCTTTATACCGGGCGCAGTGAAATCACCTGTCTTGCCGGAATACTTGACTGCCTCTCCGACGCGCCTGTCCTTGCGCAGTATCGCGGCAAGCGAATTGATGAAAAACGGCTTGTATATGATCTTTATCCTGCTGCCCGCATTTACGGTATCAGTGCGTTTCTGTATCATGACGACATAGGTATATTCCGATATCCCCTCAAAGAACTGCCTGTCCTCAAGATACTCGTCCTTTGAGATGAATATATGCGTGAAGCTCACCGTTTCCGCCGCCTGTCTCAGCGTGGGAAGGTCATCGAACATCATGATGTCCGTACCCAGACCCGCTGCGGCATTCTTTACCATAAGGCGGTAGCCGTATGCCGATACGCGGTCGGTGAATTTATCGAAGCGCACATAGCAGGCACATTTCAGCCTGCCGATATCCGGTATGCTGACTATCGGCGCCTTTACGTGTATCTTCTGCGGTATGACGAAGCTGAACTCCGAGCCCTTGCCGTATTCGCTGCGCACATTGATGAAACCGCCCATCATGCGCACGAAGCGTTTGGATATCGCAAGCCCCAGACCCGTTCCCTCTACGGAGCGGTTCTTTTTTGTATCCACCTGCTGGAAGCTGACGAACAGCCTTTCGATATCCTCCTGCGAAATGCCTATGCCGGTATCCTGCACTGCGACCTTGAGGTTTATCCCGTAATCGGTGTCGCGCTTGGTGATGCGCAGTATGACCGTTCCCTTCTGCGTGAACTTCACCGCATTGCTCATCAGGTTGGTGATGACCTGTCGTATGCGCAGCTCATCGCCGATCAGCCCGGACGGTATATTCGGGTCGATATCCGCTATTATCTCGATGTCCTTTCCGTTTGCCGCCGACGACGCCATATTTATGACGTCGCCTGCGACAGCGGAGATATCGTACGATTCACTGGAAAGCACCATGTTCCCCGATTCTATCTTCGAGAAATCGAGTATATCGTTGATTATTGCAAGAAGGCTCCTGCCGGACGATTTTATCCCGAAGCAGTTCTCCACCGCCGATTCGCTGAGATTTTTCTCATCGCGCAGGATAAGCTCACACATACCGATTATCGCGTTCATCGGCGTTCTTATCTCATGCGACATATTCGCGAGGAAATCTGCCTTTGCGCGCTCTGCTGCGTGTGCCTGCTCGATCGTCTTCTTCATGGCGGCATCCGATTTTTTCTTCGCGCCGATATACCCCGCGAGCATCGACTGTACCGACAGAGAGAATATCATGCTCGCTGTGAGGCGCAGCAGCGATTCCGGATCGGAAAGCGGGATGCTCTTCGCAAAGATTATGCTGTACCCCATCAGCGCCATCACCGAGCCCATCATCATGAATATCATGATGAAGCTGTTATAGAACGCAACGAGCACCGTGAACGCCGCTGATACTATCAGCACATCGTAAAAGCTGCCGGAATACAGAGAATATACCCACATATCCATTATGCAGAAGCCCGTGAGCACGAAGCCGCATACGTTCATGCGGATCTTTTTGTAGAACATCGCCGCCGCCGCAACAGCCGACTGCACCGTGATCACAACTATCGGGAAATTATCCCACCCGAATATCACCGATGCGGGTATCATCATCAGGTTGAAGAAGATGAACATCAGATACGTGGAAATGACGACAGTTCTTTCATCTCTCGTCATTTCGGCAGACCGGGCTTTTTTCTCCTTGGCAGCCTTAACGGCGGGGCTGTTTTTTTTCTTTTGTCCTGCTGTGACTGACATACAGGCTTTCCTCGCTTTATTCTTCAATTATCCCGCGGTGAACGATATAGTCACGCAGTATCGACACCGTGCGGTCTATCCCTATCGAGCTGTCTATCGTGAGGTCGTAGTTCTGCGCGGAGCCCCAGCGCGACTGTGTTATGAAGTTGTAATAGCTCGCCCTTTTCTTGTCCCATTTCCTCACGGCTGCCACAGGATCCTTCGGAGTCTCGCCGTACTCCTCAACTATCCTCTTCGCGCGCAGCTCAACGGGCGCATGGATGAAAAAGCTGACGCGGTTCGCATAGTTCTTGAGGATATAGTCTGCACAGCGCCCGACTATGACGCATGATCCCTTGTCCGCGAGCGAACGTATCAGATTTGACTGCGCCGCGAACGCCTCGTCATACACATTCGGTACGTAGGTACCCATGTACAGGCTGTAGAGCAGGCTTGAAGGCTTCTTTTCCTCGATCTCGTTGATGAACGCCTCGGAAAGCCCCGTCTGCTTTGCGGTAAGGGTGATGAGCTCCCTGTCATAGAACTGCGCACCTATGGTCTCGGCAAGCTTCTTCCCGATGATCCTTCCCCCCGAACCGTGTTCTCTCGCAATGGTAACTACAAATCTTGTCATACTCAACAACTCCTTTCCCTGTATGATAATATCATATATACTCAAATATCTCAGCGGGACTGTCTATGATATGCTCTGCCCCGTGCTCTTCAAGGAACCTGCGCCCCTTGAACCCCCATGCGGCCGATATGCACGGTATGCCGGCATTCGCGGCGGTGGCGATATCGACTTCGGAATCTCCGACATATACCGCATCGGAAAGCTCCGCTCCCAGCGCCGAGAGCGCATCCATCACGCTGTCCGGTGCTGGCTTGCGCGGAACGCCCTCCCTTTCGCCGAATGATACGGATATCGATCCGCCGAAGTAATGCTCCGACAGCTTCAGAACGGCGGGGTGCGCCTTGTTGGATACTATCGCCGTCCTGATGCCCTGCCGCTCCATTTCGCCGAGCATTTCGATGATGCCGTCATACGGGCGCGTGAGCACGTCGCAGTTATTGAAATAATACTCCCGGAAACATCCGAGCACTTCCTTTATCGTCCGTTCATCCGTTCCCGCGGGAGAAGCGCGCTCTATGAGCTTGCCTATGCCGTTGCCGACGAAGTTCTTCGCCTCACTCACTGGCCTCTGCGGAAATCCGTGCGCCGCAAGTGCATGGTTGGTTGCCGCCGCAAGGTCGTCTATCGTATCGAGCAGAGTGCCGTCCAGGTCGAATATGACCGTACCGTATCTTCCCATTGAAATTACCTACTTTATATTTTTTATAGTCTTTTTCTTGTCGGGGCGGGTGAGCTCCGACGTCAGCCTTCCGAGATCAGAGCCGGACAGTATCTTTATGAACGATGAGACTATAAAGATACCCATAGCCACGGCGCCCGCGGTTATCATCGTCCTCAGACCGAGCTCCGCCGCAGTTTCGATGTCGTCCAGCGCCAGCGCGGACATTGTGTAATACAGCGTGCTCCCGGGCACGAGCGGTATTATCGAGGTTATAAGGTACATATTCGCGGGTGAGCGCATTTTGCGCGCCATAAGCTCGGAATAGAGCGCTGCCGCCGCCGCTGCTGCGACGGTGCATTTTGCGTAGCTCACTCCGCCTGCTGTCAGCATCATATATATGAACCTGCTGAGAAACGACCCCACTGCCGCTGCCGCAAGGTGCTTCGGGCGGATATTGAACTGTACCCCTACTGCCGCACAGGAGATAGTACCGAATATGCAGGCTTTCACCAGTTCCTTCGTAATTTCCATTCTTTTCTCCCGTCAGATACACGAAGATTTGTTTTGTATTTCAGAACGCCCCTGCGATGTTATCCATACAGATGATCTGACCTTCTGCCGGTCAGATATTGATAAACGCTGCGACCACCGTTCCCGTGCCGACTGCTATCCCTGCTGCAGTCAGCATAGCTTCGGTCATCATGCACAGCCCCGCGAGCAGGTCGCCCGCAAGCAGATCGCGCATACAGTTCGTTATGGCAACTCCGGGCACGAGGGTCATCACGGCACCGATGACCGCCTTGTCAAATCCGGGCGTGAAGCCCAGCTTGCTGATGCCCGCACAGAACGCTGCCGCCGTCAGCGAACAGA
>CAMVPV010000211.1 GCA_947169455.1 uncultured Clostridia bacterium
TGAAAACACCATTCTTGACGATCAGGTGCTGCTGAAAGCGGACGGTCTCCCGACATACAATTTTGCAAATGTTATAGACGATCACCTCATGGGCATCACCCATGTAGTCAGAGGCAACGAGTACCTTTCCTCCACGCCGAAATACAACCTGCTCTATGAGGCATTCGGTTGGGAAGTACCGCAGTATATCCACGTTGAGCACATCATGCGCGACGCGACCCACAAGCTCTCCAAGAGAGACGGCGACGCATACTTCGGCGATTTCGTTGAAAAAGGCTTCCTCGTGCCCGCCATAATGAACTATATAGCACTTCTCGGCTGGTCCCCCAAGGGTGAAAATGAGATATTCTCGCTCGATGAGCTCGTGAACGAGTTCGATATCAGCGGGCTTTCCAAGGCGCCCGCAGTGTTCGACCCCGTGAAGATGAAGGCGATAAATGCGGAATATATCCGCCGCATGACGCACGATGAATTCAAGGCAGCAGCAATGCCCTACATCAGACAGACCGTAAAGCGCGAAGACGCCGACTTTGATACTCTGCTCGACGCTCTCCAGCCGCGCACCGAGCTGCTCACCGATATCCCCGAAAAGGTGGACTTCATCGACGAGATGCCGGAGTACAGCAATGACCTTTACTTCAACAAGAAGATGAAGACCAATGCGGAAACAGGTCTTGAAGCGCTGAAAATGATACTCCCCGTGCTCGAAGCGATAGACGGGAGCAGCTGGAACTCCGAAACTGTTCACAGCGCGCTTTTCGCCGAGATAGAAAAGCAGGGCGTAAAGAACGGCTGGATGCTCTGGCCGCTCAGGACAGCACTCTCCGGAAAGGCTCTCACACCGGGCGGCGGCGTGGAGCTGTGCGCCGTGCTCGGCAAAAAGGAATCCGTGGAAAGAGTAAAAAAGGCAATCGAGAAGCTTTCGGCATAAATCTTGAAAGGAAGAATATAAGCAATGATCGAGGTCAGAAATCTGACAAAACAGTACGGAAACTTCCGTGCGGTCGATGATCTCAGCTTTACCGTGAACGACGGCGAGATCCTCGGCTTTCTTGGTCCGAACGGCGCGGGAAAATCCACGACGATGAATATGCTCACGGGGTATATCTCCAGCACCGACGGACAGGCTCTCATCAACGGCAAGGATATCCTCGAGGAACCCATGGAGGCAAAGAAGAACATCGGCTATCTGCCCGAGATACCCCCGCTGTATATCGACATGACCGTTATGGAGTACCTCAATTTCATATATGATCTGAAGAAGTGCAGGCTTCCCCGCAAGGCTCACCTTGAAGAGGTATGCAAGCTCGTGATGATAACCGACGTGAGCGGCAAGCTGATAAAGCACCTCTCAAAGGGCTACCGTCAGCGCGTCGGGCTCGCACAGGCGCTCGTGGGCAATCCGCCGATACTGATACTCGACGAGCCTACCGTCGGTCTGGACCCCAAGCAGATAACCGAGATAAGAAATCTCATAAAGAAGCTCGGAAAAAGGCACACCGTCATACTCTCCTCGCATATACTCTCCGAGATACAGGCGGTATGCGACCGCATCGTTATCATCAACAAGGGCAGGATAGCCGCAGACGATACTCCCGAGAACCTCACGAAGAAGCTCGCGGAGGACCGCAGGCTCATCGCAAGGATAGACGGCTCCAAGAAGGAGATGCTCGAAATGATACGCTCGATACCGGGTGTTATCAGCGTGGATACCGGCGAGCAGAAGGAACCCGACACAATCGACTACGAGATAGAGACTGAGGAGAACACAGATATCCGCAAAGAGCTTTTCCGCAGGGTAAGCGAGAGCGGACATACTCTGTTCATGCTGAAAACAAACGAGATGTCCCTTGAGGATATCTTCCTGCGCATAACAATGGGCGGCGATTTCAAATTCGGCGACAAGCCCGCTCCGATGTCCGAGGAACAGACAAGGGAGCTCCGCCGCATAGTAGATGGAGCTTCACAGATCGCGGGAATGGATATCCCTGTCGGCGGCAGTGCAGATGCTCCCGCAGACGATACCGATAACGGAGGTGACGAATAATGGGTGCCGTATTCAAGCGTGAACTGAGGAACTACTTCACATCACCGATAGCCTATATCTACCTCGCGGTATTCTACCTCTACACGGGCTATTTCTTCGTGCAGACGAACATCTACTCCGCCACTGCGGATATGAGCTTCGTATTCTCGGGCGTATTCACCCTCATAATGATAATGCTCCCGCTGCTCACCATGCGCCTCATGTCTGAGGACATCAAGCAGAAGACCGACCAGTGCCTGCTGACCGCCCCCGTAAGTCTCGGCGGCATAGTATTCGGCAAATTCTTCGCGGCGCTGTTCGTATTCGTGGTCGGTATGCTGATATATATACCGTTCATACTCGTGGTGTTCAAGCTCGCGGGCGGCATCGCATGGGCGACCGTAATAGGAAATATGTGCGCGCTCCTGCTGCTCGGCGCAAGCTTCATCTCTATAGGACTGTTCGTTTCCAGCCTTACCGAAAACCAGATAGTTGCAGCGATAGTATCCTTCATAATAATGCTGTTCCTGTACATGGTAGATGTCATAGCAGGCAGCATAGACATCGAATGGCTGAAAAAGGCTATGACCGCCATCGGCTTCTGCAACCGCTACAACGACTGCAGCAGTAGTTGCAGCTGCAACAGAGAAGAATAATAAATATAACCAGCATAGTGTTCTTTTTCAGCACGATCTTCCTGTTCAATTTCTTTACGATCCGCGTGCTTGAAAAGCGCCGCTGGGGCTGATATCATCGGGAGGTGAAACACATGAGCAAGAAAGACAAGAAGAAAGATCAGGCGGCGGAGGAAACAAGGGACAACGCCGCAGACACGCAGGAAGCTCCCGCAGAGGAAGTGACCGCAGCGGAGGAAAAGGAAGAGGCTCCGAAGAAGAAAAAGGAGATCTCCCCCGAAAAGGCAGAAAAAAGACGCTTCAGCCGCAGAAGATTCAAGTACGGCAGCATAGCGGCTTTCATAACTGCGATAACCGTCGCCGTGGTAGTGCTCATCAATGTGATAATGGCACTGCTCTCCGACAGGATAAATATGAGCATAGACATCACCAAGAACAAGATGTTCGAAATATCCCCCGAAACGATAGCCTACCTCGATACCCTCAGCGAACCCGTGGAGATAGTATGCATGAGCGATGAGCTCTCATTCTCGAACTCGTCCTACACATTCTTCAAGCAGGCTTACGAGGTGCTCAAGAAGTATTCTATCTATTCAGACAACATCAGCCTTAAATTCGTGGATATGACGAAGGACCCCACCTATGCGGAGAACTTCAAGACCATGTACAAGGGCGACATAAACCATTACAGCATCGTCGTGAAGAGCGACAAGCGCATCAAGGTAATGGAGATACAGGATCTGTACAATGTGGAGATGAACCAGTACTACCAGTCGGAGGTAAAATCCTCAAAGGCTGAGCAGGAACTCACCTCCGCGATAATGTACGTCACCGACCCGAACCCGATAAATGCTGTGTTCTTCAACTCCGAATCGAGCGGCGCATCCTACGACAACGTGTATGACCTGTTCATCGCGAACGGCTACAACGTCTCCGAGATAAATCCCCTCGTCGATGAGATACCGGAGGATACAGATATCATCGTGCTGAATGCGCCCAAGAACGACTACGATGAAGATACCGTGCAGAAGATCTACGATTTTCTTGACAACGGCGGCAACCTCGGAAAGAACCTCATCTATATCGCGGACTTCAATCAGAATTCCACCGCTAATATAGACGCGCTCCTCGCAGAATGGGGGCTCCGGATAGGCAGCGGCGTGGTAGGCGACAGCAATACCGCAAACACCTCCAACACCAGCCCCTACGTTATCGGCAGCCTGATAAACACCGATGGCAACGAATTCGCGGACAACGTTTCCGATACGACGCTCCCCGTTATATCGTTCTACTCCCGCCCGATAGAGCTTCTCTTCGAGAACAAGGATAAC
>CAMVPV010000212.1 GCA_947169455.1 uncultured Clostridia bacterium
CGTCTGCCCATATCGGGGTCATCCCATGTAACATCGAGATTATACCACTTTCCATCGACTTTGACCATGTTCCACATATGACCGCCGCCCGCATTTCCTGTTACGAGCATCGATTCTATGCCGAGCTTGTCGCAGAGGCAGCATACTGATTTTGAAAAGCCCTGACAGTGCGTGCGGTGCTTTACGAGCGCACCATATACATTGTCGCAGTCCATTGCTTCGGCGTCGTAGGTGACGTTCTCAACGAGGTAATCATGGATATATTTCAGCTTGTCGGCGTCGGACATACTGTCGGTGATGCCGGAAAGTATCTCATTTTCCACTGTATCGAGCTTCTCCCGCATGGTGTCGGCGGATTTGTTGTAGTAATCGTAATTGAAATACGCTTCGGAAACATTTCCGTCGCCGTTAACGTGGTATTTTATAAGGTCGCTCATATAAAAGAATTCGGAACCGCAGCAATAGAATTTCATCAGCAGGTCGTTGAATTCCTTTTCGCTCATACCGCCAATGCGGACTTTGTACTTATAGTTCGTAACACCCGAATAGATACGGTGGAACACTTCTTTATCATGCCCGGCAAGGGAATTGTATATGTACTGCGAACTGAGCGGTACCTCATAGTCTTTCGATTCTCCGCAGGAGCAGAGTATCAGCATCGTAAGGACTGCGGATATTATCACCGCTAAAGTTTTCTTTCTGAACATTGCACATTTCTCCATGTTGATATTATCAGCCATTTCCGGGTACTATCTTTCCGTCCCTGATATAAACTATCCTGTCAGCCTGTTCTGCGACAGCCTTGTCATGTGTGATAAGAACGACCGTCTGCTCATACTTCTTGACGGAGCTTTTCAGCAGTTCCATGATCTCTCGTCCGGTATTGCTGTCAAGATTTCCCGTCGGCTCATCGGCAAGTATTATCGACGGGCGTGTGATGAGAGCCCGCGCTATTGCGATCCTCTGCTGCTGACCGCCCGATAGCTGATGCGGATAGTGGTTGAGACGGTCGCGCATATTGATCGTATCGATGATATCATCAAGAAGATCGTTATCCGGCTTTCTGCCGTCAAGTTCAAGGGAGAGCAGTATGTTTTCCCTTGCGGACATTACGGGGATAAGGTTGAAGAACTGGAATATGAACCCGATCTTACGGCGGCGGTAAACTGCGAGCTCCGCCTCTTTTTTCGAGAATACATTTTCCCCATCTACGGTAAGTTCGCCCGAGGTGGGCTTATCCATAGCGCCGAGGATATGCAGGAGCGTCGATTTTCCGCTGCCGCTCTGACCCATTACCGAGACAAATTCTCCTTTGTTTACAGAAAAATCGACATTATCGAGCGCACACACAGCAGCGTCGCCTTTTCCATATACCTTAGTCAGCTTCTCAGCTGAAAGTATTATTTCGCTTTCCATAAAAAAACTCCATTCCATGTACTGCGCGCTTTTTCAGAATGTCCGGGGGACGATCTGATATCCGCCGATGCAGACAGCGGACGGCGCTTTGCGCCGCAGGCGTTACTTTCATACTTCCTCTGTAAAGCTGCGATGAGATCCTGCAGAACAGAGGAAAGTATATCAGTCGAGGAAATCCTTGACCTTCTTGCTGCGGCTGGGGTGGCGCAGCTTGCGCAGTGCCTTTGCCTCTATCTGACGGATACGCTCTCTCGTCACATCGAACTGCTTGCCGACTTCTTCAAGCGTGCGGGAACGTCCGTCCTCAAGACCAAAGCGGAGACGGAGCACCTTTGCTTCGCGCTCGGTGAGCGTAGAAAGCACATCGTTGAGCTGTTCCTTCAGCAGAATGAGCGAAGCCGCATCTGCGGGAGCGGGAGCATCGTCATCGGGTATGAAGTCGCCGAGATGGCTGTCCTCCTCCTCACCGATAGGCGTTTCGAGCGAAACGGGATCCTGTGCTATGCGCATGATCTCGCGCACGCGCTCAACGGGCATTTCAAGCTCCTCGGATATCTCTTCGGGGGAAGGGTCGTGACCGTTCTTGTGGAGCAGCTGGCTCTGTACCTTCTTCACCTTGGTAATAGTTTCGACCATGTGAACAGGTATGCGTATCGTCCTTGCCTGGTCAGCTATCGCCCTTGTGATAGCCTGCCTTCTCCACCATGTTGCATAGGTGGAGAATTTGAATCCTTTGGTATGGTCGAATTTTTCAACAGCCTTGATAAGACCGAGGTTTCCTTCCTGAATGAGATCGAGGAACTGCATACCTCTGCCGACGTATCTCTTTGCAATGGAAACGACAAGGCGGAGGTTCGCTTCGGAAAGGCGCTTTCTCGCTTTGAGGTCGCCCTTTGCCATACGCTCTGCGAGGTCGATCTCTTCCTCAGCGGTGAGCAGGGGAACGCGGCCTATCTCTTTAAGGTAGATCTTAACGGGGTCGTCGATGCTCACGCCGTCTGCGCTGAGGGCATCGAGATCGTCCTGCAGTGACATATCCGTGAGTGTGAGGTCGCTTTCGGCGTCATAATCTTCGATGATATCGATATTGAGGCTCTGGCAGCTGTCATAGAAGCTGTCGATCTGATCCACATCGAGATCGAGCTTTTCCATTACATCATTTATCTCGGTGGTAGTGAGTTTTCCGTTTGTCTTGCCGTGCTCCATGAGGGCTTCCATAGCTGCCTTATCGGTATAATTCATAATTATTTTCCATTCCTTTGCTCGTTAATTATAATATCAGAGATACTGCGTTTACTTTTTGCTGCGAAGTGCCTTTGCGAAATCCCTGAAGGAATCGTCATCCATATCCCCCGCAGAATGCTTTGCGGAATTCCTTTCGCGGTAATCCTTCAGTACCGATATATATTCTTCCGCGACCGAGGCGGTGATGTCGAGTTCACGGCTTTTGTCAAGTATTGCCGTTATTTTACCCATTTCGTCCGCTGTAAATTCACTTTGAAGCGACATAACATCAAAATCCGGCGATTTCCGGAGATTTTCCGTCAGCCGCTCGTACAATGTGCGGTTGAACGGTGTTATGAAGTCGTCTGCAGGCAGCCTTTCGGATATCCTGCCTGCTTCTTCCGGGTTTGCTGCAATATAAGCGATCAACCCGCATTCCGCTTTATACTGTGCAGGCGCCCTGACACTTTCGGGGTCGGCTGCGCGTTCATCGCGGAATGTGCGGACGTTCAGCCATTCCTGCTTTTTGGCGGAACGGTTCCGCTTGCCTATGACCGAACTGACCTGCTGTTTCAGTGCATCGGCGGAGACAGCGTTTTCCCGTGCCAGCTTTGAAATATAGACATCGCGTTCGATAGGGGAGCGTATCTGCGAGATGACCTCGGCGCACCGTTTCAGAAATTCGACCTTGCCTGTTTCGGTATCGGTATCAAGACCGTCGCGGCAGCGGTCAAGCTGAAAATTGACTGCACCGCCCGAATTGTCGATCAACTGCCGGAAACGCTCGCTCCCGAATTTTTTTATGTACTCGTCGGGATCCTTGGCACCGTCGATGCGAAGCACCTTCACGCGCACGCCGGATTCCGACAGCATATTGATAGCACGTTTTGTAGCCGCCTGACCTGCGCCGTCCGAATCATAGGAAAGAACGACCTCTTCGGCGTATCTTGCGATAAGCCTTACCTGTTCGGCGGTGAGTGCCGTCCCGAGGGTGGCGACTGCATTTTCAAAGCCGGCCTGGTTCATGGATATGACGTCCATATACCCCTCGGCGAGAATGCGCCGTTTTTCGCCGGTATTCTTCGCAAAATTCAGCGAGAACAGATTGTATTTCTTGTTGAAAGCGGGAGTATCTGCGCTGTTGAGGTATTTCGGACCGCTGCCGTCTATCATGCGCCCGCCGAAGGCGATAACGTTCCCGCGGAGATCTATGATAGGGAACATTACCCTGTCGCGGAACTGATCATATATCCTGCCGCCCTTGCCCATCGAGCAGATATTTGCAGCGACCAGCTCATCATCGGTGAAGCCCTGTTTACGGAGCTCATCATGTAC
>CAMVPV010000213.1 GCA_947169455.1 uncultured Clostridia bacterium
AACCGTCGTTGCAGTATGATGAAAACTCTCCCGGTCTGTCCTTCAGGCGCTCATGGCTGAGAAGATCAAGAAAGCGATCGTGGAAAGTCATATCATTGTCGTCGTAGAGAAAGCTGTCACTGTACGTGGTTCCCATAAGTCCGCTCGTGTGGTTCATCAGCATACGCACGGTTATATCCTTATAGCGTTCGTCCTCCATGGAAAATTCGGGGATATATTCCGTTACGGGTGCGTCGATGTCGAGCTTTCCCTCTTCGTAAAGCTGCATAGCGGCGACCGTTGCAAACATCTTGCTCACCGAGCCTATATTCTGCAGATGCTCCGTATGCACCTTTTCCGGGATGTCTGCCTTCTGCGCGGCTGTATTTTCAAATGCATTCGCCGGGAGCGCTGCCGCGCCTATCACGGCAGCCATAACTGCTGCCGCGGCTGTGATAGTAATATCTGTTTTCATTTCATCACCTTATTCGGTTATAAGTTCATATACGGAAATATTTTTTATCTTTCTTGCACCAACATACGCGCAGGCAAAGCAGAATACCGGTATAATGATGCAGGCTGCGATGACCGTCGCAGGATCGCTTTCCATATGCCCGACCAGCTTTGAGAGCATATCCACCGCGATAAAATTGCCTGCCGCGCCCAAAGCGACAGCCAGGACTACTGCGGGCAGTATCCGCAGCGCCAACTGGAGCATGAGCTCGTGTGAGGTGTATCCCAGCGAGAGCATCACGCCGAGTTCCTTGTACTGCTTGCGTATATCCTGCTCCATGATGATGAATATTATCACCATCACCACGATAGCGGTTATTATCATGAACAGCGTTATCGCACCGTTTACAGCGGTTATCACATTGGCGAGCTGCGTAATGATAACATCGTTCCAGCTCTGTATCGACGATATCATGAACTCGCTGCTGCTGCCCGATACGACCGTATCTCCGGAACGTATCTCGTATTCAACGCTGACGGCGCCGTACATCGAGATCATTTCAGCGATCTCCTTGTCCGCCTCCGCACGTATCTTATCTTCGAGCATCCCGTCCTGTCCGTCCGCGCTTTCCTTGTGCATATCGGCGATGCTCCTGCCATATCTGTCTGTGAGCTGTTCCTTGAACGCCTGCCTGTCAACACCGCTTTCGAGGTAGATATCTATCCCCTTGGGCATCCAGTTGGGATCAAGGCTTTTCAGACCTGCGTGCGTCATGTAAAGATTCATTCCGCCGTTTGTCATTGCAGAAACAAATCCTGTCACTACAAAATCCATGCGCGCCTTGTTCAGCTCCAGCGTTACCGTATCGCCCAGATCTATACCATTCATTCCGGCAAATATCTTCGTGAGCATTATCTCATTGTCATGCTCGGGAAACCTTCCGCTGCAGGTAAATATATTCTCCGTATCGTCAAAGCTTTCGTAAGCTATCACAAAGCACTGATCGTTGTTGAAGTCGGGGAATTTTACATAATCCTCCGTTATCTCCGTTGTGGTCAGCGTCTTGCGCACGCCCTCCATCCCGGATATCTGCGCTGCCGCATCGTAAGCATCGATATTGTCGAGCAGACCTACGTGCCATTCGCTCATTTCCATGCCCGCGATGGATTTCATCATCGTAAGGTCGGAGGAAAAGTATGAGCGGAAGATGAGCGCTACAAATACGGCAACAGCAGAGATACCTATGCATAATGTGATAGTTGCGCTCTGACCAAGATTGCCGAGGAAACCTTTCATTGCGAAGCGCAGATGCACTCTGCCCTTTGTATCCCGCAGCGGAAGGATGTCCCGTCTGAAATGATGATCGGAAATACCCTTGCGGAACGCCCTTACGGGGGGATATTTCCTTACCATATCAGCACGTATGAATGTGATGAAGGCTATGAGCAGGCATATCACCGCAGCAATGATGAACGCAGGTGCGATATACACGGTATAACTGCCCCTGTAGCCAGACATTGTCTCGCCCAGCCTGAACAGCACGGGGCTCATCATCAATGAACCGATGCCACCGAGTATGCATCCGATGAACGAAATTATCAGATATTCAGCGACGTAGGAAAGCGTTATATCGACAGACTTGTATCCCAGCGCCTCCAGAACGCCGATAGCTACGATCTGATCTCTTATATCCCCGGTTATGCGGAGGAGTATCACAAGCACCGCAGATACAGCTATCAGTATCGACATTATCTTCATCATTCCGGTCATCCAGTCTGTCCATGTCCTCGATGACAGCGCAAGAGCGTCACTGGTGATGAAGAATGCACGGATACCGATATCTATTCCGGAATAATCACTGCATTCGTCAATGAAGCGCGTGATTATATCCTCGCACGCTCCGTTGTCTGCATCAAAAGCAATACCGTCGTATCTGTCAAGAACACCTTCGAGAGCATGATAATCCTCATCGCTGACTATGAGCTTCAGTCCGCCGTTTACCTCCGGAAAGAGTATAGTATCAAAAAAACCTGCTATCGTGAATTCAAATCTTTTTGAACCATATACCACCTCGTAGGTATCGCCTGCTTTTTTTCCCAGGGATTCCCTTGCGGTAAAGGGCATATATACAGGGTGTTCAAGAGCGGCGATCTGTTCATCGGAAAGCTCCGATTCAAACGCAGCGGAGGCTATCTTCTTTTCCGTGTCCATAGTTATGAAAAGCATATACATAGCCTGCTCCTCGCCCTTGCTGTTGATGAACGCGGAGTTCATGGTATATAGCCCCTCTATGGGGACAACATCATGCACTCTCTCGTCCGAGCTGAGTATCTCACAGTAATGATCGTCAAAGATGCTGCGGCTCATCAGTATATAATTTCCCTTGCTCTGCGATTTTTCCATTGCCTGCGGGAAAATATCCTTTATGTTCATCTCGGAGGTCACTGCCGAGGTGAACAGCAGCATACAGAACATTATCAGCAATACGAGCGATGCTGTTTCTATCTTGTGCTTCCTTATATTGAAAAGCGATAATCGTATTATCTTATACATAGCATTTCCTCTTTATCCGTTTGTCTGACTGAATATTTTTATGCTGTATCCGGCGGTCACCAGCCCATTTCTTCAAGGAAGGTCTGCAATCCGTCGCGGCGTGCCTTGATATCATCCTCGCCGTAAACCGGCATATTGTATTCGCCGATGATCGCGCCGTCGCGCAGATATATGATACGGCTGCCGCGGAGCGCTGTTTTCAGATCATGTGTTACCATTACGATGGTCTGACCGCTGCGGCTTATCTCCGTGAAGATATCGAGCACATCGGTGGAAGCAGCAGAATTGAGACTTCCGGTAGGCTCATCGGCAAACAGTATCTTCGGGTCATTTATCACCGCGCGTACAATGCCCACACGCTGACATTCACCGCCCGAAAGCTGATTGGGGTACTTTTTCCAGATATTCTCACCTATGCCGACTTTTTTCAGAAGCTCCTCCGCTTTTTTTACGAGCGCAGGAGAATTTTTCTGCAAAGCGAGAGCGCCGGTCATAACGTTGTCAAAAACAGTCATGCTGTCTATGAGGTAGATGCTCTGGAATACAAATCCGCAGTTCTCGCGGCGGAATACCGCAAGCTGATCGTTCGTATATTTTGAGATGTTGATATCGCCGAAATATACACTGCCCAGCGTGGGAGCGTCCATTCCGGAGAGCGCATAGAGCAGCGTCGATTTGCCCGAACCGGATGCACCCATTATAATGGTAAAATCCTTTTCGTTTATTTCAAGGTCGAGATTTTTGATCACGTGCTGCTGCACACCTCCGTTAGAGAAGGATTTGCAGAGCTTTTCAGTATGAAGTATCATGGCTTACCTCCTGTTATCATCTTTCTGTATCTATTATACATCAGAGTTTCTTAAAAGTCCTTATCTGTTTCCTATTTATTCTTAACTGTTTCTTAATCACTACCCACAACTTAAGCGTAAAATGCGGCGTAAGCCGCGAGTAAAGTTTTCGGTCAAGCCTTTTTCAAAAGGCTTGCGG
>CAMVPV010000214.1 GCA_947169455.1 uncultured Clostridia bacterium
TACGGCGGCGGTGTCGGCGGAGACATCTGCGGTATCCGCTCCGAAGTCGGCGCTGTCCATGGTGATCCCGGCAGTATCGGCGGTAACTGCACCCGTATCTGCGGTGACAGCCGCGGTATCTGCGGTTATATCGGCAAAGTCGGGGAACTCTATCCCTGTATCGGCTTCGGGAAAACCCGCTGCACCGAAGGTGCCGTACTGTGCGCGGCGCCTTGTCTCTGCGGAATAGAATTCAACGGTGGTGCCGGTATATACCGGCGCCGAATGTGGCGGCGCGGTCTCGAGCGTAGGTATCGGTTCTCTCGGAGTTTCCTCGCGTCCGCAGCCGGAGAGCAGCATCACAGCTGCCGCGGCGATCGCCGCTAACAATTTCTTTTTCATATCACATATAAGTTTATGATCTCTGTCCTGTGACATACTAATAACGACCCCGGACATCAAGTCCGGAGCCGTGATATCCCAAGCTTATACTTCCTCTGCAGCAGAGACAAGCGTATCAGAAACCAAGTTCCTCTCCCACGAGAATGACCTTTATCCTGCCCTTCACGCGCTGGTACGAGGTGAGGGTGTATGTACAGCATATCCTCTGTTCGCTGCGGCAGCCGGACGCGGTAGTCTCCTGACCGGAGACGCAGCCCATGCACTCACCCTTTTCACGGCAGAAGGTATTGCAGTCAAGGCGGGCGGTGTTTGCGGGAGCCGCTGTCTTTTTCACACGGATGATAGCATCCGGAACGCTGTTGACTATCTTGTTGTACCCTGCGACCACGATAACGCTGTCCGGACCGTAGCAGAGAGCAGCCACACGGTTGCCGTTGCCATCTACGTTGTAGAGCTCGCCGTCCTCGGTTATGGCGTTGGAGCTGCACAGATACACATCCGCAGAAAAGCTGTCGCGGTAGCACTTCTTTACGGCATCGCCGGTGAGCCCGGCTCTGTCAAGGAATTTATAGCTGCCGTCGCGCAGCATATCGATTATACCCGTCTGTGCGAGCGACATCGAGCCGCCGGCTGCAACGACGCTGCCCTCGGGGATAAGGCTTTTTACCAGCGGCAGAACATCTGCGGCTGTCTCCGCGATATAGCAATCCATGCGGTTCTTGATGAGGTTTTCCCTGGTCTTTTCCATTCGTTTGTGGATAACTGTTCTGAGATTATCATCATACATAACTGCGCACCTGCTTTCCTTTATTTTGTCTGTTGTGGCTATACTGCGGCGATGTGTTATTTTATTAATTATATTATAGCAAAATATTATAAAAAAATAAAGTGTTTTTCAGGTAATTTGGCATATTCCACAAAAGTTATGGTGATAATATAGTTGAATTGACAACTCACTTTGCTCTGCGGCGTCATAAACGGGACGCCGTCCCCCTTATGACGCCGTTCCGGTCGCAAATGCAGAAAATCAGAAAAGCTGCTTTCAATAACAGCGCGTCACGGACGGCAGGTCGCCTGCTCAGCCGACCAGTCCGCTGTTGTTCAGTGCGGAAACAAGTGCCGATACCGAAGCGTCGATGATATCGGTGTGTATCCCCGCGCCCCAGAAGATGCCCTTGTCCGTTTCGATCCCCACGTAGCAGACAGCCTTCGATTTCGAGCCGACTTCAAGTGCGTGCTCCTTGTAGGTGATGAGCGAGTAGCTGATATCAAGACCGTCCTTTATCGCGTTGGAAACAGCATCGAGACGTCCGTTTCCGGATGCACCGCACTTTACGAAGCGTCCTCCGAGGTTCAGCGTTACATCGGCGGTTATGCCGTCGATCTGGCGGAAATGCTTCTCATCAACAAACACGCTTGTCTCGATATTGACATAGTTGTTGTAGAATATTTCCCTGACCTCTTCCGGCATGAGCTCCTTGTGCGCGTGGTCGGAAACGCTCTTGACCGCATAGCCGAAGCTCTCGCGCATCTTGGGCGGCATATCTATGCCGAACTGCTGCTCCATGATATAGCCGATGCCGCCCTTGCCGGACTGGCTGTTTATCCTTATGACATCGCCCTCGTACTCTCTGCCGACATCCTTGGGGTCGATGGCGAGATAGGGCACCGTCCATTTGTCGGTGTGGTTTTCCTCGCGCCACTTCATGCCCTTTGCGATAGCATCCTGGTGTGAGCCGCTGAACGCAGCGAATACCAGTGCTCCGCTGTACGGCTGACGCTCGTAGATGTGCATCCTCGTCACGCGCTCATATACCTCGGATATCGTGGGCAGGTCGGAGAAGTCCAGCTCCGGATCGACGCCGTGCGCGAACATATTCATCGCCAGCGTGATGATATCGACATTACCGGTGCGCTCACCGTTTCCGAAGAGCGTACCCTCTATCCTGTCCGCACCTGCGAGCAGTCCGAGTTCGGAATCTGAAACGGCACAGCCGCGGTCGTTGTGCGGATGCAGCGAAACGATGATGTTCTCGCGGGACTTCATGTTCTCGCACATATACTCTATCTGTGATGCATATACGTGGGGCATACTTTCCTCAACGGTAACGGGCAGGTTCATGATGACCTTGTCATCGGGGGTCGGCTGCCATACATCTATGACTGCATTGCATATTTCAAGTGCGAACTCTGGTTCTGTTCCCGTAAAGCTCTCGGGGGAATACTCAAAGCGGTAATTGCAGCCGCCCTCCGCCATTGCCTTTTCGCGGTATTCCTTGCAGAGCTTCGCGCCCGAAACGGCGATCTCTATTATCTCCTCCTTCGGCTTGCGGAAAACCTGCTCGCGCTGTGCCTTTGAGGTCGAATTATACAGGTGGACTATCGCGTTCTTTGCGCCCCTGATGGCTTCAAACGTCTTTGCGATGATATGCTCTCTCGACTGTGTGAGCACCTGAATGGTGACATCGTCGGGAATGAGATCTTTCTCTATGAGGGTGCGGCAGAATTCGTACTCTGTCTCGCTGGCTGCGGGGAAGCCGATCTCGATCTCCTTGAAGCCGACCTTTACGATATGCTTGAAAAATTCAAGCTTTTCATCGAGGGACATAGGTATGATGAGCGCCTGGTTGCCGTCGCGGAGATCGACGCTGCACCATGCGGGTGCGTGGTCGATATATTCCTTTTCAGCCCATTTGAGACATTTTACGGGGGGCATAAAATATCTCCTCGAATACTTCTGATAGTTTTTCATGATACATTCTCCTATCTGTGTGATTTTTTGATGTCGGCGCGGGGCAACAAAAAAGCCTTCATCTCCTGTTATAAGAGATGAAAGCGAACTTCCACGGTACCACTCTTGTTCCGGTAAAACCGGCACTCAGCCGCATCAGACAATGCGTTCCTCTGTAACGGGAGTACCCGGCATAGCCTAATGATATCCATAACGTGATATGTTCAGCCTGCTGCTCAAGGATGAGTTATGACCGTATCCGGCTGCCGCGTTCCAGCAAACCGCGGCTCTCTGTAAGTCATGATACAGCTTTGTTTCCTCTCAAAGCATTTCTTTCAATATGATATTCCAAGTATATCACATATTTTTTTGATTGTCAAGAGTTTTTACAAAAAGTTTTTTCCTGCTGATCTTGTCCGTTTTTCCCCGCAGCCGGCTATCATAAATTCCGGCAATAAACAAAAAAACGGGAGAATTGACATATCCGCATAGATCCGCTCGCATTTATTCCACGTTCATCCGATCACTCCGGCAATTTATTGCAGAAGTAATATACAGCGAGCCTACCACACTCAAACTCATTGTAAAGATGTTTTCGCGGCATAAACGCTCGTTCACATTCGGTGCTCAAAAGCATCCCCCTGAAAGTGGGAGGCTTTTGATGATCGGGTGCCGGGGGAATGAGATCCCCCACACGCCGAAGGCGCAGCGGCACAAGCCGCAGCCGCGTTATTTCAGTATAAGGCGAGCCGCCTTATCGACATCACCGCAGCCGAGAGTAATGACGACATCGCCCTCTTTTGCGTTTTCACGCACATAGTCTGCGACCAGTTCAAAATTGC
>CAMVPV010000215.1 GCA_947169455.1 uncultured Clostridia bacterium
CGTCCTTGGGAACCGCACCGTCCGGAACATGGATATGAAGATCGTTCTTGTCGAACAGCTCTGCCTTTTCGGGGTACATGGACTTGACGAGACTTACCGCTATCTGCACTGATTCCTTCATAACATCTCCGAGCTGCCCCGTGATTATGGTCTTGCCGCTGCCCTTAGTGAACAGCGTTTCGATGTAGAGGATATCGCCGCCTGCCTGCGTCCACGCAAGACCTGTGACAATGCCGGGACGGTTGTTGTCGGAGGTGACTTCGTGATGTATCGGGTGCATATCGAGGTACTCCCGGAGCTGATCTTTCTCTATGGTAAGCTCACTGTCATCGCCGGAAACGAGCTTCACGGCAGCCGTCCTGCACAGCGTATCCAGCCGTTTTTTCAGCCCTCTCACACCGCCCTCGGAAGTGTAGTCGGAGATTATGGCGTGAAGCGCTTCATCGGTTATATGGATATGATTTTCGGGAATGCCCACAGCCTGTTCAGCTTTCGGGAGCAGGTGCTTCACAGCGATCTCGTACTTTTCAGTCTCGGTATAGCCGTTGAACTTTATGACTTCCATACGGTTGAGCAGTGGAGCCGGGATCGTTTCAAGTGTGTTTGCGGTGCATATAAACATCACATCGGACAGGTCATACGGCACATTCAGATAATGGTCGGTGAAGGTGTTGTTCTGTTCGGGGTCGAGGACTTCGAGAAGGGCGCTCGCAGGGTCGCCGTTGTAGGACTGGGAGAGCTTGTCGATCTCGTCAAGCACCATTACCGGATTGCTGACTCCTGCCTTTGAGATGCCGTCGATTATGCGTCCGGGCATTGCTCCGATGTAAGTTCGCCTGTGACCGCGGATATCAGCCTCATCTCGCACACCGCCGAGACTTACCCGCACATACTCACGGTGCAGAGCTTTTGCGATACTCTTTCCGATACTGGTCTTGCCGGTGCCGGGAGCGCCCACAAAGCAGAGTATCGAGCCGGACTGCTGCTTTTTCAGGTCGAGAACGGCTATCTGCTGGATAATGCGTTCCTTGACCTTTTTCAGCCCGAAATGATCGGCTTCGAGGACTTCCCTTGCCTCTTTCAGGTCGATATGCTCCGGTTCAGACTTTTTCCACGGCAGACCCGCAAGCAGCTCCGCGTAATCGAACAGCATCGCGTATTCCTGCGAATTTTCGCCCTCATTCTTCATACGGGTCATTATCTTGTCAAATTCCCTGCGGGCTTCATCGTTCATTCCCGACTCTTCCGCTTTCAGCTCCAGCTTCCTCAGCTCGGTCATATTCTCCGGGTGAAGCTTGTCAAGCTCGCCCTGCAGGTAGGCTATCTGTTTCTTTATCGCGGATTCGCGGTAGAGCTTCTGATAGTCCTTTTCGCGTTTTTCATTGCCGTCGGTGGTGAGCTTTGCGGTATCTATAAACTCTGCGATCATACGCTCTATCCTGTCCGCTCGCTCACGGCAGCTGTTCAGTTCAAGCAGTGAATACTGCTCCTCGGCGGAAATGTACATAAACGGAGAAAGTACTGCAATAAGCCCGTTCAGATTGTCGCAGAAAGACATAAGCTGTCTTGCCATAGGAGCCCATTCAAATCCCGATGAAAATTCGAGCAGCGCGCTTTTCAGGGAATTGAACTTCTCACGCTCCTCCTCCGGTGATATATCCTTTATTTCAGGACGCGGCGAGACTTCGAGCTGTATCTTATGTGAGGCGGTAACATATACGCTGTCAACGCCGACCCTGTCAAGCGTTTCTATGGCAACAAAGCCGGACAGGTCAGTGTTCCTGATGATGCCGGTCACGGCAAGCGGATTGAAGCTCTCATTCGTCAGAACTGCACGCTCGTCGTCTTCCTTTGTGAACAGCAGCACCACCTTTTCACCGACCTCAGCGGGGCGCTCGACACTTTTTGCGAAAATGCCGGTCTGTATGTAAAGCACAGACCTCGGCAGCACCGTCATATTGTGAACAGGGATTATTGTCATAACCGTTACCTACCTTCCTTTTGTTGTTTTCTTTGTAAACCGTTAGCACTCTTTCTTTGCGAGTGCTAACAATGAAGTAAAAAAATTTGGCTATGTAAAGCCATTTACTTGACAATTGTCAAGGTTTATGTTATAATTATAGCACGATGTTTGACAGTTGTCAAGTCTTTTTTGCAACTTTTACAGAAAGGTATATTTTGTCAATGTACGACGGAAACAATAAAACAGCATTACAGTCCCAGAAGCTCATAGCTGACGCGATGCTCCGGCTGCTGGATGATCTCAGTTTCTCGGAAATAAGCGTAAGCAGCATCTGCAAGGAAGCCGATGTGTCGCGCCAGACATTCTACACCGTGTTCGGCACGAAAGAGAACGTAATGATATATGAGCTTACGCAGAAGTGCCGCTACACCCCGGAGCAGAAACAATGTGACTGCCGCACCGAAAAGCTCCGGGAGCTGTGCGCGGAATACTCAGGATATATTATAGAGAACCGCCGCATTATGGAGCTTCTCGTCCGCAACAATATGATGCAGTGCTTCTATGATGTGCAGTACCGGGCTCTTATGGACTGCGAACATTTCGTACGTGATGTTCCCGACCGCGAACGGCAGTTCATCGTGGATTTCATCGCCGAAGGCATCAGCAGCATCGCCAAGAACTATGTGCTCACCGGCTGCACCGCAGATGAAGCGGAACTGGCGGAGATCATATATATGCTGTTCAGCGGAGGATATTTTCACGGCGATATTCAAAAGTAACACAAAGACATGGTGTCAGCTGTCCGCGTGCCTTTGTGTTATCACCGACTTTTGTCGTAAGGAAAACACCCTTGCCAATAGCTGTAATTATTTCATTTGCATTCTCGTTTATATTTATGTATTTCTTATCTATACTGACCTCATCTCTTCACCATTTTCGCGCCCAATGCCTTTGCCTGCGCCAGCTTTTCGGGGAATACGGTCTCATGCCGCTTTTTCTTCGGCTCCGGGTCAAACATTGTCCAGTCATACTTTGAATAATCATTGACCTGCAAGGTATCTCCGGCGACCAGTACCTCTGTTTTTCCGATAAAGCGGGTAAACGTACTCTGATAATTCTTTACAAGAGCCGAGTAAAAACCGCCCGACTCATAAGCACTGTCTCCGGCGTTGCTCGTCATTATGAACAGAACGGGGATCTGTCTGTTGTTGGCGCTGTAATGCTTCGTGTTGTATGTGATATATTGGAATATCAGCCGCTCATACAGTGCGCGAAAGCCTGCGGTCGCTTCTCCGAGATAGTTCGGAGTACCGAGGATAAGCCCGTCAGAATTTCTTATTTTATCAAGCACAGGCTTAAGATCGTCATTGCAGATACATTCGCCGTGGTGCTTCTCTGTTTTGCAGCCGAAACAGGAGATACAGCCGGAATACTTTCCTATGGTGTACAGATCAATGACCTCGACCTCCGCACCGTTTTCCGCAGCACCGTCGGCTGCGGCTCTTACGAGCTGTGCGGTATTCCAATTCTTTCGCGGACTTGCGTTTATTGCTACTATCTTCATTTTCTACCCCTCACTTACAAATCAAACATTTTCTCTTTCATGTTTCTGCCTCCTTCATTTATCGAGCATTTGCTTATAATCGCCGTAACCCTCTCTGTCGAGATCGTCGTATGGAATGAACCGCAGGGCTGCCGAATTTATGCAGTACCTCAGTCCGCCGGTCTCTTTCGGACCATCGGGAAATACATGACCGAGATGAGAATCTGCGCCCGCACTCCTTACTTCTGTCCTGACCATTCCATGGGAAAAGTCGGTCTTTTCATTGAGAGCATCTGCCTGTACGGGTTTTGAGAAAGCAGGCCAGCCGCAGCCGGAGTCAAACTTGTCACTTGACAGGAAAAGCGGCTCACCGCTCACTATATCCACATACAAGCCCTTTTCAAAAAACTCATCATATTTACCTGTAAACGGTCTTTC
>CAMVPV010000216.1 GCA_947169455.1 uncultured Clostridia bacterium
TTCGATTCCGCACGGCAGTATGCCCTCGGAAAGACACACAAGCACATCAAGGAAATGATGGCAGTGTCGGGACTGTCCTATCCGCCGGTGTTCAGCCCTATGACAGCGCCGTTCTATAAGGGAATGACCGTAAACGTACCGTTCCACCTCAGAGCACTTGCAAAGAAGGTCAGCGCGGAGGATGTATGGGAACTGCTCTCGGAGCATTACAGGAACGAGCATTTCGTGCAGGTGATGCCGTTCGGCGCACAGGGAATGGAGGAGGAAAACGTCCTCTTTACAAGCACCCTCGCGGGAACGAATATGTTAAGGATATTTGTTTACGGCAATTCGGACTATGTTCATCTCGTATCGCAGCTTGACAATCTCGGCAAGGGAGCGTCCGGCGCGGCTGTTCAGTGCATGAACATCATGATGGGCATAGACGAGCGCACAGGACTTGAATAATGAAAGAAACCGTACTTGAAGAACAGGACAACGAGCTTTCCCCGAAGATATCGTCTGTGATATCATTGCTGCCGTATATCAGCAGTATGTTTTTCGGTTTGATACAGTTGTTCCGGCTCAATATCACGAGATTCGGATATATATCGGTATATGGCGTGTGCATAATGACACTCCTGCAGCTCATGACGGCATTCATTTATCTTGTTCTGTCATCTGCGAACCGCAACAGGACGATCGCAGGGAAAAAGCTTATAGATCATGGATATCACATCGCCATGATGATCCTGACTGTTATTCTCTGCGGGTGCGGAGTTTCACTCGGAAAGCCGTATATCAGGGATGTGTTTTCGGGTACGCAGACGGTATCGACCTGTTTTTATTATGATTTTACAGAATCGCTGTATGTGTTGGATCATGAGGGAGAGCTGCCGGAAAAATTGTATCTGACGGCTGAGCAGAAAAAATATATCGACAGTCTCGATGTAAATGAAGAAGAAAAAATAGTTGAAACTGTTTCGTTTGGTACTGTACGCAGCCGCAGACCGCAGATAGATATCGAATACTATCCGGACAGCGGTGTGGTAAGGAACGTTTCCGAAAGCCCGTAAAATCTGAAAGCAAGGTGAACAGATGGAATTGAAAACGATCGGCGGCGGGGTATGTGCTCCCGCCGGATTTACAGCCGCCGGGATACACACGGGGCTAAGCAAGCGCCCCGACAAGAACGATCTCGGGCTTATATACTGCCGTGAGAGATGCACGGCTGCCGCGGTATATACCAGAAACAAGGTAAAGGGCTCGCCGCTCATTATAACGCAGAAGCACATCGCGGACGGGCATCTGCGCGCGGTGATATGCAATTCCACCAATGCGAACACCTGCGTTGCCGACGGTGAGGAAAAAGCCTCGCTGATGTGCGGCATCGCGGCTCAGGCGCTCGAAACAGACACGGAGGATGTCGCGGTCGCTTCGACGGGCGTTATCGGAAAACCGCTCGACCTCGACCCGATACGCGCAAATATCGGCACGCTCGTGAGTATGCTTTCGGAAAACGGCAGTGCTGAATGTGCAAAGGCGATCATGACCACCGACACCACTGTAAAGGAAACTGCTGTTCAGTTCGGTGTGAGTGGTAAGACCTGCCGGATAGGCGGCATAGCAAAGGGCAGCGGGATGATACACCCGAACATGGCGACGGTGCTATGCTTCATCACGACCGACTGCGATATTTCCCCGGAAATGCTGAAAGCGGCTCTCGCGGAGAATGCACGCGTAACGTTCAACCGCGTCAGTGTAGATGGAGACACCTCCACGAACGATATGGCGCTCATAATGGCGGACGGTCTTGCGGGAAATCCGCGCATTTCCGAAAAGAACGCTGACTATGAAGCTTTCCGCGATGCGCTGTTTGAGATAATGCGCGTGCTCTCGCGTAAGATAGCCGCCGACGGCGACGGCGAGACGCGGCTCATCGAATGTGTGTGCAGCGGTGCTCCCGATGAGGACACCGCCGAGGTCATCGCAAGAGCGGTGATATCGTCCAATCTCGTGAAAGCTATGGTCGGCGGCGGCGACCCAAACTGGGGAAGGATATCCTGTGCGGCGGGGTATTCCGGCGCGGACTTCGACCCCGCAAGGCTGAGCATCGACCTCGCATCTGCTGAGGAAGGCAGGATAAATGTCTGCCGGAACGGCGTCGGCGCAGAGCATTCCGAGGAGAAGGCACGCAGGATACTGCTCTCCGATGAGGTTTACATATATATCGATATCGGCGCGGGAAGTTCCGAAGCTGCCGCGTGGGGCTGTTCGCTCACCGAGAACTACGTCCGCGTGAACGGCGATTACCGCGGCATACGCGCAAAGGAGCTTGAAAGCAGGCAGCAATGAAGATTTTTATGAAGATAGTCCTGCCGTCGCTGATAATTGCGATCATAATATTTATTGCTTCTTATCTGATAATTTATCCGACCCGTGTTTATGGACCGCCTGACTCTGTATCTTTGAGGGCAATGTCGATACACGGCATCGCCGATGGATATGTCAATACGGCAGGGGATAAAGCAGATCTTGACGGGGTAATCTATTACTGTCTGAATGACAGTGACACGGACGAGGATGATCAGTCCGGCATCGCTTCTGACGGAACGGCAGCCGATCTTCGGAAAAGCTTACGGAAATATTGCGGCAGCGAGGGATATTGCCGGATAGAATTTGAGAAGAATGTTCCCGTGCGGGTATTCTGGTGCAGCAATGATTTCTCTGATTTCACGGAATTTGATAACTTTGATGAACTGCGGCGCAGAGTGATAGGTGTTTCTCCTTATCCGTCTGATGAACTTGCATTGATGTCAAGGAAGAAAACTTTCTCACTGATATTATTATCGGCGGCATTTGCGTTTGTCGGCGGATCATTCAGCGCGGCAGTCACAAGTGTGATGTACATATCCAAAAATAAAAAGCGTAAAAAAATGTGAAAGGAAAATGGGTCATGGAAGAGAAAATGATTGAGGGCGGCGTCTGTGCCGCACAGGGTTTCAAAGCAAGCGGGGTATATTGCGGGATAAAGGCTCACGGCAGCGCTCCCGACGGGAACGAAAGTCCGCTTTCGGGCAGCAAGAACGATATCGCGCTCGTAGTGGCGGATGTGTGCTGCAATGCCGCAGGCGTATATACGCGCAATAAGGTCAAGGGTGCGCCGGTAACTGTGACAAGAGATAACCTTAACAGCAACGGCGGAAAGGCACGCGCGATAATCGTCAATTCCGGCAACGCGAATACCTGCAACGCCGACGGCGAGGAAAAAGCCCGCAGAATGGCGTCCCTCGTTTCGGAAAAACTCGGCATAGCCGGTGATGAAGTCATTGTTGCTTCCACGGGCGTCATCGGACAGATACTCCCGATAGAGCCGATCGAAAAGGCGATAGACCCGCTCTTTGCAGGTCTTTCATATACGGGCAATGTCGAAGCTGCGACCGCTATCATGACCACAGACACCGTGAAAAAGGAAGTCGCTGCCGAATTTGAAGCGGGCGGCAAGAAGTGCGTTATCGGCGGCATGGCGAAGGGCAGCGGAATGATACACCCGAACATGGCGACCATGCTCTGCTTCATCACGACTGACTGCGCCGTTTCCTCCGAAATGCTCCGCGAGGTGCTCGGTGAAGTAACGAAAGTCACATTCAACCGCGTGAGCATCGACGGCGACACTTCCACCAACGATATGTGCGTAGTTCTTGCAGATGGTATCGCGGGCAACGCAGAGATAACCGAAAAAAATGATGATTACTATAAATTCAAATCAGCACTCTACACGGTGATGAGAACGCTCTCCCGTGAGATAGCGCGCGACGGCGAGGGTGCTACCAAGCTCCTCGAATGTGTATGCGGCGGCGCTCCCGATGAAGATATCGCCGAGACAGTCGCAAAATCCGTCATAACATCGAGCCTGTTCAAGGCTGCCATGTTCGGCGCGGATGCCAACTGGGGACGCATACTC
>CAMVPV010000217.1 GCA_947169455.1 uncultured Clostridia bacterium
GTGAATATTTATTTAGAAACGCCTGCGAGCTTCAGGAATTTCTTGTCGTTCATCTGTTCATTGGTGATGTATTCACCGTCACGGAACAGAGAATAGGTAGTTACGGGCGCCGGGGAATTCTGTGCATCTTCCCTGCTCCGGATATGCACTGCACGGAAAGGTATGTTGTTATCCTCTGCGGTCTGCTCAACTATCGGGACATACTTCGCATTGAACGGGCACTGATCTGTGTAGTACAGCACAAAACCCTTTTCATCGGTATGCGGATGCTTTGCACAGTCACGGAATACCGGCGCGGGAGCGTCCGCATTGAACGGCATATACCACAGCTGTATGCCGCAGTCCGATACGTCGCATACAGTAAACCCCTTGTATTTCAGGAATTTCGGGTCAGCGAGGAACGGCTTTTTCTTCGCGGAGGAAAGTATGCATACTCCCTTCCTGCCCTGTGCTTTGCTGTCTTCGATGCAGGCATTCAGCAGATCATTTGAATAGCCGTGTCCCTTGAAAGAACCTGATACCCACAGGCAGTCTATATAAGTATAGCCGTCGGCGATAATGGGCGCCCATGCATATTCCGCGGGGATATATTCGATAAAGCACTTGCCTCTTTCAGTGCTTTTCAGAAAGACGAGACCTTCATCAAAGCGTTCCGTGAGCCATGCTTTCTTTGAGGACACCTGCACGTCCTTATTGTTTGATATCGCACAGCAGATGTGTTCTTTTTCGATATTTTCCTTTGTAACTCTGATATATTCCATTTTCTTCACCTTTTCTGTCATTGAGCGCGGCGTCCGCAGCTCAGACACATTTTCTCCATGCCGAATTCTGTCATTCCGGTATATTCAAATCCGACCGGGCTGTACAGATGCTTTGCGGTCTTATTTTCCGGGACAACGCCGGTATAGATCGCATCGGCATCAAACCTGTCTTTCAGAAACGCTGTGCCCTGAATGAGCGTCTCGCGCCCGAAGCCCCTGTTCTGATATCTCCTGCCGATAAGGAATCTCCACAGCGTGTAATACTGCTTTGCTTCATAATATGCCATCATGATGAAGCCGACCGGAACATCTATATTTTCCTTTGTTACCGGTCTTAGTTCTATCATTGTTTTCCCCTGTCCGGAAGCCCGGAACACTACGAAACAGGCTGCACTTTCAATTCAAGCTTATTCATACCGCACCTCCCGCGATATATTATACCACACTCCGCCGATCCCGTCAACCATTCTGCAGCTCGTACAGCGGCGCGGACGAAGGCATTGTTCAAAGGCAGGTTTTTTTATCCTCATACGGTTGAAATCAATGTGAAACTCTGCTATAATGGATAGGGCATATACATATTCCGACTCTATACTGTACGCTGTGTGACGGTGTTCTCCGGACTGCGCTTACGCCCGAAAAGTATATCATCTCATCACAATAAGACAGACAAGGAGCATTTCAGCCATGGTAAAAGAACTCGTTCATGATACATTTATCCTGAGGATACCCTCGGAAACAGCATCCGCCGATGATGCCGCCGACGCCCGTGACCTCGCCGATACGCTTGGATCTCACCGCAAGGAATGCGTCGGGATGGCTGCGAATATGATCGGTGTGCGCAAAAGGATCATCGCATTTTACGACAACGGAAAGATCACCGTTATGTTCAATCCCGAAATAACCGAAAAGAACCAGCCGTATGAAACATCCGAGGGCTGCCTGTCCTTCCTCGGCGGAGCACGCCCCGTTACAAGATACAAGAGCATAAAGGTGCGGTATCAGGACAGATACATGAAGTACCACGAAAAAAGATACAGCGGACTGACCGCACAGATCATACAGCATGAAACAGACCATTGCTCCGGGATACTGATCTGAACGCCGCGCAGTCACAGAACATCGTATGTGGGGGATAGAATGAAGCTTTCCGAACTGACGGCATACGCCGCGCAGAAATATGATATACACGAGGACACAGAGCGCACGGAATATACGGGGAGTTCCGTCCTGTCACACCCCGTCACGGGAAAATGCATCGCGCTCCTCATACGTGAAAAAACAGCCGGCGGTGAGATACAGCTCTGCGATCTGCGCTGCGGCAGCAGGATACTCTCCTGCGGAAAAGGGAATTTTCTCTCCCCGCCGCACCGCATGAAGGGCAATGAGTGGATAGGCGTCAGATTTGACGATGATACCGACCAGAAAACGGTGTTCCGTCTTTTCGACAGAGCGTTCATCTTCAGCGGGAAATACGGCAGCCTGATAGTTCTCGGCAGCGAACTCGCCGGACAGCAGCCGGATTACACGGACACTCCCCTCCCCTTCCACGAAGATGCCCCCCGCCCCGCAAAAAAACATATTCCCGAAAAGCTGCGGGAAATGCGGCGGCTGTATGAATACGGCAGCGGCTCGTTCCGGCTAATGTGCCGCAATTTCTATGTGCAGGGAAAGTTCATGGAGGACTACGAGGACGATGCCCCGTGGTCGGGCGTGTTCCGGCAGTATTTTCCCACATATCACGATCTCACCCTTGAACAGCTTCGCGGGTATTTTACATGGAGAACGGCTGTCCGCAGGGGCGTTTTCACCGAAACGAGCACGTCATTCGCGTATATCTATATATATGAACTGCTTAACGGCATCGGCGCTGCTTCTCCGGAGGACAGCCTGAAAAAGCTGGAGGAATTTGAAAAGGGATATATAGACAGCGGCATAGGTGAAGCATCGATAAGGAATTACCTGCATAAATGGATGACCGACCTCGCTGTTGTGAGCGGTCAGCCGCCGGAAGTGACTTACAGGTACGCCGGCTCCGATATGATGAAAAAGGACCGCGCATACGCTGTCCTCAAAGAACCGAAGGAATATTCTGACGATGAGGTCTTTGATGCGCTGTTCACATTCGGCAGAAAAAAGACGCTTTCATCACCCGTGCTGATAAAATACCCCGCGGAAGGACAGCACCTGTTTGCTTCGGTATGGAGATATGCTGCCGCAAATTACCGTGAAAACGGCAAACGACTGTTTGCTCTCTGCTTCGGGGGGCTCCGCTCATCGATATGGCACCCCTTTTCCAATGCTGTCTGCTGCCCCGATTTCGGCAAGGCGGACAGGATATACGAGCTGAACAAACATCACATATTCATATACAAAAACGGCGAATGGCACGAGAAAAGCTACCGCGGCTCTGACTCCGGCAAAACACGGTTCGAGGGTCTTCTGCATGAGACCGACCGCAGGCTCCGCATCTCCCTGAAGGAGGGCAGCCCGCTGAAGGAAAACCCCGAAGACAGCTGGGCGGCAGAGATGATAGAGGCGGTCATCAATGCGGACAGGGCGGAAAAGGAAAAACTCTCCGCACGCAAAGTGACTATACGCTTCGACGACCTCGAACGGATACGCCGCGATGCGCTCCATACCCGTGACAGCCTGCTCACCGAAGATGAAACGGAGGAAAGACCGCCCGCTCCCGCACCCGCTCCGGAAATCCCCGCTGCCGCTCCCGATGCCGCAGAAAAGCATGAGGCTGCCGCTCCCCTGCCCTCTGTCCCCGTTCTCAGCGAGCGGCAGGCGCAGATAATCGATATGCTCATCCACGGTCAGCCGGTGAAGGATATCCTGCGTTCGTGGGGAGAAATGGCGGAGATATTTGCAGAACAGCTCAATGAAGCGCTTTTTGATGAGCTCGGCGACACCGCCGTTGAATGTGACGGCGATAACATTACCATTATAGAAGATTACCGCGAGGATATCATTCGCATTTCCGGAGGAGATACATAAATGAACACAGAAAACAGAAAGGTACCGAAACGCATAGCACAGACGGTGCTCAATTCGCTGAAAGGCGGCGTAGTGCCGAGGATAGGTCTGCCCTACATAACGGTAGGGCGCAGGAACGAGATAGACGCCCTGCTGCATGATGTGGATATCATCTCGGAGGGCGGCGCTTCGTTCCG
>CAMVPV010000218.1 GCA_947169455.1 uncultured Clostridia bacterium
CGGTCCTCTGGATAGCCACAGAAAGTGCCTCGCCCTGTTTTACCTCATCGATAACGGTAACGAATCTTTCGGACACATACGAGTTTCCGACGATATCGGAGCTCTTCTGGAGACATTCCACCATGGGGATTCCGGAAGAATAAAGGTTTGCGAGCGTGCTTCCGAAACGTGCTGTATAGATCTTTACGATCAGGGGACCTACGGGCTTCATCTTGATGATGAGCTCATCGAATTTCAGCCGGATATCCGGCACCTTGAGCAGGTATCTGATAACGAATACCAGCACCACTATAACGCCTATGAGTATGTACCAGTACGCCTTGATCCAGTCAGATATCGCGAAGAGCGCACCGGTAAGACCGTGCATATCCTCTTCGGTGAGAAGATCCTTGAAGGTAGGCATGATGAACGTGAACATGATGAGTACGACAGCCACGCAGAGCACTGCGAGGATGATAGGATACATCATCGAGCTCTTGATCTTGTTGTTGAGCTTTGCTTCGTTTGCGTAATGTTCCTCGAGTTTCTTCATGATAACGTCGAGATTACCGGATGTTTCACCCGCCTGCACCATTGAGATGAGGAAGTTCGGGAAAACGCCCTCGTGCATCCTGAGGCAGTCCGAATAGGACACACCCTTCTGTACGTTCTCGTAGATCTCGCGGTAGATCTCCTTGGGACCTTCCTTGATCTGCTCTCGGTACATGATATCGAGCGCTCTTACGAGTGTAAGACCGGATGACATCATCGCCGACATCTGGCGGCAGTCATACGAGAGTTCCTTTGTCTTGAACTTATGAAGAGATTTGCCGGAACCGCCCTTGACCTCCTTGTAAGTGGAACAGAAAAGACCTTTTTCATGGATCTTGTCAAGGAAATCGTTCACATCCTCAGCCTGCATCTTCTGATTCTTGACGGTATTTCCCTGAACATCGGTCGCAGTATAGATAAAAGTCTTCATTAAATTTTGACACCTCCGAATATAATGGATTGTTCTTCTGCCTTTCGGCGCCGAACGCTGTACAGGAATAAGCACACCGTCCGATAATATATATTATATCATTCAGACCAAAAATTAGCAATATGTGAATTTTACTAAAATGAATACACTTATTAATGCCTTTTCAACAAATGCACGTGCCGAAGATGCGCATTCTGCACGAAACATCCTGTCCTTGTGATACAATATCATTTTTTGCAGGGGTCATCTTCTGCGCTTGTGATAGCTGCCGTAGTCGAATTTTACCTGTCTGCAGATAAAGTTCAGCATTTCGGTAGCCGCCCCCATTATCACCGAGATCTCCTCACCGCTTATCTCCAGCAGGATATCCGCGGGGTATCTCGTTTCTATATAGTACCTGTTCAGCAGGGTGCTCTTTTCGAGCCATACTGCAAACCCGGTATCGGTGAGCGCCGCCTGCTTGCACAGCCATGTGAGGTTATGACCGTCGAACAGCCTGCGGTTCTTGAAGAGAAGATACGCCTTGAGGGCTTTTTCTATGCACTGCTGGCAGTGGAAAGCCGCCATGGTGTATAGGTTCTTATCCTTGATGAGCACTTCTGCCGCCATGTGGTCGCACCACGCGCAGTACAGCCAGTCAAAGTACCGTTTGCTGTCTGTGGTGTGGCTACCTCTCCCCATACAGCAGCACCCCCGAGTTGTCGATGCGGTAGGCGAACGAGCAGTCATCCTCGGCGAATTCGTTCCATTCCTCGGCGGTATAGACGATGAAATCGCAGGGAACGTCGCAGTCGGTCTCCATCAGCAGTTTGGATTCGAGCTTGTGTGTATCATAGCAGTCATCGACTATGATGCAGAGCTTGAACGCAGTAAGAGAGCCCTTCGAGTCATTTTTCCTGGATACGAGGAAGATCTGGAACGGGCGGCAGATATCTGCGACCTGTTTTGTCATTTCCGAGATGATAGGGTCGGTCTCGCGGTCATTCATCAGCATCACTCCTTCTCCCTTCCGGGGCATTATTTCGCAGATTATTTCTATACATATACATAATAACACATTATTAAGAAAATGTCAATAAAGCGAGGAAAAATAATTGTAGTTTTTTTTGGAAAATTTTGTGGGTATTTTTATCATGATTTTACAGATTTATATTATTTTTTTATTACAATTATATGAATTTGATGAAAAAACAGCATATTATTGTGAGGAAATGAAAAGAAATCTTAGTTTTTCACATTACTCATGTTTTTATATGCATACCGGAGGGCGGCACCCTGCCGTTTTTCTTCCACCTTTCCGTTACGCCACGGTAAGCATCCCCCTGTGCTGTGACAAACGGTCTTATCCCGAAATTGAATATCACACCTCCGAACGCCTTCTGCACAGGATATGTCCTCTTTTGCCTTATATCGGAATAAAGGCGCTCCGCCGTCTTTCTTATCCTTTTCCTCATCTTCGCATCGCAGGGGTCGCCGTTGAACGGTACTGTGCATACTATCCGTCCGCTCATGCAAGCCCCCGAATACCGGAGCAGCTGATCTATCACCCTGCCCGCGTCCTTATTTCCGTAATTCACACCGGTCACGGCGCTTACGGCATACTTTCCGGTCAGCAGCTGTTCAATAACAAAATGACCTCTGTCGATAAGCACTTTGAGCTGTCCCGAAACATTGCTCGCATAGGTCGGGCTGCCCATGATGATCCCGTCCGCGCTCCCGATCAGTTCAGAGATCCTGTCTCCGTCATCTTTGAGACAGCATTTCCCGTTCCTGTAGCAGGTCATGCAGCCGATGCACGGCTTTATGTCCAGAGCGGAAACATCGATGAACGTCACCGATGCCCCTTCCATCGTGAGCAGTTCTCTTTCAAAAGCATGGAGCAGCTTTGCCGTCGCCCCGTTTTTCCTCGGAGAACCGTTTATTATAACTATTTTCATACTGTGCCCCCCAAATAATAACCTGATTCCGCAAAGTTCAAAACGTTTTTAAGGCTAAAGAACAGCGGTTGTTTTGTGATTTTTAATGAGTTTTTCTACTTAAGGCAACACCGCATAATACAAAATATTGCTATGGTAACGCTCCAAAAATGGCTTGCCTACGTTACGAATATTTTGAAAATTGGCTTTGTGCGGTATTGCCTTAAATGATGTGAACACTGCGGATTCAGGAATAACAAAAGCAGCCTGATGCGGCTGCTTTGCAGATACTATTCTTTCCGGCTGAACACGAATATCACCGAAAACACCGCATACGCCGGAACGGCGATATATCCCCACGGATTAGCCGCGAACCACTCCGCCGCCCTTGAGAGCGCTCCGCTGTCGGCAAACAGGCACACCCCGACCGCCGCAGCTATGACCGATGCGATGAGCACCGCTCCGGCTGCGCAGTCCTTTGCGCGCTCAGCAAGAGGGCTTCTCTCCGACGTGACCAGATCGACCGTGCTCTCCACTGCGGTATTCACCGCTTCGGCGGTCATAACGGACGATACAGCGAGCAGAGCCGCCGCCATGCGTACCCTGTCAAACCCGCATATCACCGAAAGGAAGATCACCGCGCCGGCAGCACACAGGTGGAACCTCATGTTGCGCTGAGTTTTCAGGCAGCACACGACCCCGCGCGCCGCATATACGAACCCGTGCAGGAATTTTGCAAATTCACCGCTCATAGCCTGTCGGGCTTGTCTGTAAAGGATGATTCACGCGATATGCCGAGCTCTTCAAGGATAGCCTCTTCCTTTTCGTGCATCACGGCAGCATCGAGCGCGGTAGTCTCGTGGTCATACCCGAGCAGATGCAGCATCGAATGGACCGTGAGGAAGCCCACTTCCCTCTCCAGCGAATGACCGTAGGTATATGCCTGCTTGACAGCGGTCTCCATGGAGATCACCACATCACCGAGCAGACTTGCGCCCGTTTCGCGGTTCACATCATAAACACCGTTCTCCCCGAGAGGGAACGAGAGCACGTCTGTGGATC
>CAMVPV010000219.1 GCA_947169455.1 uncultured Clostridia bacterium
TTCAGGCTTTATGAGGTAATAAACATAGCTTTCCAGAATATCCACGGGATGCATCATCCTGCCCTCTATCTTGAAGTTCTCGTAACCCATGGGCACATACTTTTCGTAGATGTCCTGCGGGGTGATGTGTGTAGCAAACTTCGTTATACGGTAAAAATCATAATTCTGGTTCGGACACTCGAACTCCTTCTGCTTCATCGGACGGACATTCGCCTCGCCGCCGAATACCTGCGCGTTCAGCTCGAACTGACGCTGGCCGAGATACTCATAATGCGCCTTCCTGCGCTTGCAGTGCGGTGTACAGTACGGATTGACAAGAAGCTCTATCTTGTCCTTGTGCGGAAGTTCGGCGAGCTCGTCAAAGCGGTTGTTCCAGTTATAATCAAGCACTACCAGCTTATAATCCTTTTCAAGCTCCGCTTCAAGCTCAGATCTGTCTTCGATCTGCTTGACAGTTGAGGATATGAGAGGATATTTCGGATAGTTCTTACGGATATAGTCTTCAAGGCACTGCTTGTTGACTATTATCTCGTTCAGTCCGTTCTCCGCCTCACGGGTGATGAGATTGCAGAACGGGTCTTTCAGGTCATTTATCGTAATGAGCGGATTTGTGAACGTATATCTTACAGGTACTCCGCGCGAATTGTACTCCTTTATCAGATAACCGATCATCTCCCGCGGCACCGCACCTACCACAGATCTTCCGCCGTTCCAGAGCGCAGGCGGAAAGCAGCCGTATGAGGATGCTATCTCGATATTATCGTAAAAGATCTTTTTGTTGAACTTCAGCATATCGATGATAAGCAGGTTCATTTTGTAATTTCCGCAGAAGTCGGGAAGATGAAATTTGATCTTCATAATAAATGGATTCTCCTTGCGTTATTCGTTGTATCCATCCACTGTGCAGAGACGTATAGCCTTGTTATCCACCGAGAACGAAACGCTGTCGGTCGATCTGTTCTCTCCGTCAAGATTTACCGTGAACTTCCTGCCGTCAGTATTGAAAAACCTGCCGCCGGTAGAAGTGATAAGGTTGACTTTCGGCGATATATCGGCAGCAACGCCCATCTTGTACATCGGTGCGAGATTGCATATCTCGGCAAAATTGCAGGGCGATGCAACACATACCTCAAACAGACCGTCATTCAGCTTAGCGTCCGGTGCGGGGCAGAATCCACCGCCGTAATAGCTTGAATTGCAGACCGCTATCAGCGTATATGCGAGCTTGCGCCGCAATTTATATGTACGGACGCCATTCCCCGTCTCCTTGCGGACATTCAGCTCGGTCATGACCGTGTAGGTCTTCTTCTCGCCGACAAGGCATATCCCCAGACCGAGGAGATACGATGCCGACGACAGTGCGGGTGTCTTCCGTGCGATCTTGTCCGCGAGCTGTTCCACGCGCGTATCGAAGCCGAGGCTCATTATGCCGATGAAATATTCCGAGCTCCCGTCCGCGAGCGTGACCCTTCCGAGGTCGGTGCTCCTTATGACGAAATGCGGTCTTCCGTCGAGAAAACCAAGCATTTCCGCTGCTTTGCGAAGATCGGTGTCATTGCCGTAGATCTTCCGGCAGAAATCATTTCCGGAACCGCACGGCAGCACAGCGAGCGGTGTTTCGGTATGTGCGAGGACGTTCGCACACTCGTGTATCGTTCCGTCGCCGCCGCAGGTTATGATGACGCAGTCCCTTCCGTATTCACCGGCATATTCACCGGCGATAACGCGGAAGCTCTCTTCGAGCCCGACCGAGCGTATAATGACCTCGTCTTCCCTGCCTCTGTCCGCAAAGGCTTTCTTTATCGAACTGAGTACCGGCGCGGCTTTTCCGCCGCCCGAATTCGGATTGTTCAGAAAAATGTATTTCATTATTATCCCTTATTTGTGTGATACTTCGGCGTGCTGTCTGCGGTAAGCATCGTTATCACGGCGCGATATCTCACTGTTGAGCCTTTTCAGCGTACGTTCGAGCTGCCTTCCGCGGTAGGAACCGTTCGCCTTGATTATCGCCTGTTCAATATCCTGCTTCTTTTCCTTGAGATGATCAAGCTCCCTATCGACTTTATCGGTATTGACCTTCATCATCACCTTGTCGGTGTTCCTGCTCTCTGCGGCAGGATCCTTCTTTTCCGATGCACGTACCGAGGACGGCTCGTATCTGTCATTGAGCCGTATCCCCTGCGAAGCAGCGGAATTTCCGCTGTCTGCGCCGTTGTTTCCGTTTCTGAGCGCGGAAGGAGAATATATTCCTCCCGCGCCTATAGGTTTGATCTCCATGATCGTTCACTTTCCTTTCGGCTAATTCATATCCACGGTGTATATCTGCTGCCGTTTTCGATATCCTCAAAGCTCTCGCCTGCGGTGAAATCGTTCATTATGAACATACGGAACGCGCGGTTCGCGATAGCCTTCGTGTCGGAATAATCCAGTCCTCCGCTCACCACTGCGCCTATGCCCGGTATAAGCTTCAGCATATTGACCGTTCCCCTCGTGCCGAGCCTCAGTACGAACTGATATCCTATGCGCTGATTGATGCGCACGAGCACTTTTCCGGGGAGCTGTACGTTCTTGTCACCGGGCTTGACGCCGCACTTTTCAAGAACTCCGTCCAGTGATATCCCCGCCAGACACGCATATATGAACGTCTTGACCTGCGCGCTTTCGAGATCGTAGCCGCCCATCAGTGCTGTGCCCGCGATCATTCTCATCTGCATGAACATGACGCTGCCAAGGTTTGCGGGGAGCGTGATCGGGAGCGTCAGTGCGCCGCCGAGACCGGTTATCACACCGGATGCCGTACACTTGATTATCTGTGCATCATGCATGGCACGCGCTGCGTCGCCCACGTCGGAATACTTCTTCCTGTATTCGTCCGCGAGGTCATAAACCGGCGGAAATATCTCATTGAGCCCCTTGATGCCGTTGATCGACTGCTCGTAAAGTGAGTCGAGCAGTTTGACGAATTCCTCGGAAGTGAACATTTCCTGTGCCATTATTTACCCTCTCTTTCAGCTATTCTTCTTTTCCTCTGTTTTCTCAAGACGCTTTCTCTCCTTGACAGCCGCCGAAAGACGCGCTATCACGGTGTTGAGTATCTTTATCCTTGCGTAAAGCTTGTCGTTGCCCTCGACCACCGTCCACGGAGCGTATTCCGTAGAGGTCTTTTCAAGCATCTCGTCGATAGCTTCTTCGTATATGTCCCACTTTTCGCGGTTGCGCCAGTCCTCATCGGTTATCTTCCACTGTTTAGCAGGATTGTTCTGGCGGTCGGTGAATCGTTTCAGCTGCTCATCCTTGTCGATGTGGATCCAGAATTTTATCACAACAACACCTGCATCGGCAAGTTCCTTCTCGAATTCATTGATCTCGCGGTACGCCATATCACAGCGCGCACGCGGAGTAAATCCTTCTATCCTCTCGACCATGACCCGCCCGTACCATGTGCGGTCAAAAATGGCGATGTGTCCGGTCTTCGGGAGATTTATCCAGAATCTCCACAGATGATGATGTGCTTTTTCGCGGCTGTCCGGCGCTGCAACAGGGATAGCCTCATAGCCGCGCGGGTCAAGTGCTGCACCAATGCGCTTTATCGCACCGCCCTTGCCTGCGGCGTCCCAGCCCTCAAAAGCTATGACAACGGGTATCTTTCTCTTGTAGATCTTACCGTGCAGCTTCGCAAGTTCCTTCTGTGCCTTCTTCAGCTCGTCCGCGTACTTTGACGGTGTCAGCTGTTTGCCGTTCATATTGACATCAGCAAGCTTCTGCATCTTCTTCAGCGGGAAAAGCTTTCTTACATCGGCGGGCTTCGGGTATTCGCGTGAAGAATCCACTGCGTTGGTTATCTGGCTGACAAGTATATTGAACAGCTGGAAGCGTGTGAACTGCTTGTCGG
>CAMVPV010000220.1 GCA_947169455.1 uncultured Clostridia bacterium
CGTGCTTTCGCAGAAACGACGGTATCTGAGCGATACTGTCCGGGTCGGCAAGCGCTGTTATCCTTTCATCGGCAGTCATTCCGTTCACCTCCTCATTTCAGGAATGCTTTCAGCGATGTCGGCATTGCGTTGTGTAAGTAATCTGTTATCTGTTCGACCGTATATGGGTGCTTGTTCAGGAACCAGTCGGTTATCGAACAGGACATTCCCCATAAGTAGAATTTTATATCAAATAACTGTTCTTCGGAAATTATTCCGTTATTGCTGATCTTAACATAATCCGTCAGCAGCTCAACGCTGCGCTGTCTTGTTGCGTAGAAAAAAGCGTTCGGCCCCGTAGTGTTTGTCAGTGCGTTGCTGTAAAAGCCGCGGTCATTTTCAAGTATCATCACCATATCCAGCACAGTATCACGCCAGTTCTCCGCACCGTTGCAAAAGTCCAGATAAATATCCTCCATCTGGTAGTTGTATATCCACGCGATAAGCTCATATTTGTCGTGAAAGTGGCGGTAGAAGGTCGCGGGAGCCATTCCGCAGTTGTCGGTTATCTCCCTAACGGTTATCTTATCAACAGGCTTTTTCTGAGCAAGCTCATGGATAGATTCACCCAGCAGCTCCTTTGTGGTCTTTCTGCGTATCAATGGTATCACCTTGCTTTCTTACGGCATAACGGATCCTTGATATCTATTATAATACAAGCTGCCGGATTTTTCAATCTATAATATGTGTAATTCATCTATTAATGAGCCATTTTTGCGGAATTCTCTCATTTATAGCAGATCATCCCGTGATAAGTTCTTCTCCGAAACAAGATAAGTCGGCTGTGTACGCTCATTTCTGTGCGAGGCAATGATACCGTTACCTTCGGCGGCACGGGAAAAGACTCCCGCAAACTTTCTGTTATAGACATACAGCCCCGCCATACTGATGTATCTGTGCCATTCGCCGTCTCCCCACGCAAAATCTATGTTAGGCTCGGAATATTGCGGGCAGTAATCCTGACAGATATATCCTGTTTTGTACACTTCACGGGCGAGCTTTTCCCATTCCATTTCGGGAAACTCCACGCCCGCATAAACTCCCTTCGAAGCATAGGAGTCCTGCGGCTTCAGAATGTACTTGTCTTTGTGAGAAATTACCTCTTCTATATCGGTAAATTCCGGTTCAAATGGTATTGTCTTCGGGATATGATCTTCGACAAACGCACACTCGCCAGCGGTGAGAAATCGCTTTGTCCGTTCAAGGTGCAGTATGTGAAACAGCCATTTGTGATGTATTATCTGCGTCCGGAAGGCTCCCGCGAGAAAGCACGACCTTTCCCGTACCGCACGGATAAAGGGCTGCACCTCATTGAAATGCTCCAGTATATCTGTCGTCACGGCGCGGCGGTATATCGCGTCGATGACATGACCCGCAGCGGAATACAGCCTGCCGTTCTCATAGCGCAGCTCCCGTATATCGCATATCTCACAGTTCACGCCCGCACGCTGAAAACGCCGCGCAAATTCCTGAAACTCCCGGAGCGTTCCCGTGTCGAGGAAGTCGATTATTGCGACATTCGGGTTTTCGACCCTGTTTTCGTATGTCCTGTATAAGTCAAGAAATGTCCGCACCCAGCTGTCGAACAACTCGAAGGTGCGCAGCTCGTACCGTCTGCGCATTTCCTGATGCGCTGGGTTATCGATGAAAAGCTCATCGAGCAGCCTGTCCTCGTTCATTCCGCTTGTACCGTCGGTGTTGATCTCGCAGAAATAAAACTCCTTTGTGTCCTCGTGGTAAAAGATGTCGAACCGTGCCATCGGCAGCTCCGACGCATACCCGGTCGGTATTAGTATAAGCTCCTCCAACTCCTTTGAAAACGGGAAAAGCGTGCGGTAATCCGCGCTGTTCAGATACTCGCGTATCACTTTTTCAAATATGCCGTAAGCCGTCGATACTATCTGCTCAAAGCGCCCGATATCCTCCCCGGAATAAAGCCTCGGTATCTGCAATGTTTTCGAGGTGAACCTGCCGCGGAAATACAGCGGGGAACGCTCCATACTTCCCTTCAATGCGAGCGCTCCCTTACGGTTATTTTCAATGTCCGAACCAATTAGCGATATGTATTCCTCACGAACTTTCTGTATATCCATTTATGCCTCCGTTTCGGGTATTTTGGTGATGCCGCCGTATTTTATAACATCTTCAAATGATGAAAGATATCGGCGTTCGTCCGCTGACAGACTGTTTCCTGCCATATTTATAACAGTCTCCGCAAATATTCTTGCAGGCTCGTCATATATGCATCCGTCCCAACCATTCTGCATAAGCTCACTTTCAGTCCGTCGGACAGTCATTTCGTTCATCCTGTTACTGCGAATATGGTATTGTGCATGATCGAGTGCTTCTTCGGAATATATCATTCCCTTTATAAGCGCACAATAGGCAAGCATATATTTCTGCGGGACCGAATCCGCGCCGCGTATCTCGATGTATCGTTTCAATCTAACATCGGGGAAAGCCATTGATATGATATGTTCGATATCTTCTTTTGTTGGCTCTGTGCCGGTAAAGATCTCTCCGGCGGTCATATTGCCTGTGGGGACGTTTTCTCCGTCCTTTATCACAAATATCGGCGGCATATTACAAAGGAATTCAGCGTAATCCGAAAACCCGTAATTGTCGGCGAAAATATCCGGCGGAACTCCACAGCGTGTGTTGTCTGTACGGTTCCATATATCTGTCCGTTTCAAACAGGCGATCAGCGGTTTGTCCGAGAAATGCGCCGAATTATCACACAGCAGCTTAAACAGCGGGGTGTAGAAATAAGCTGCCTGTATCTTGCGCCGGAAGTCCTCCTCGGAGAAATAGTCCACCGACACCTGAAGCGAACAAGTCCCGCGCATCATCTCGATACCACCTGTTCCCGTTTCCGAAAAATGCTTGTCCATAAGGCGGTAACGTTCCTTCGGTATCAGCGGTATCTCCCGTACATTACCAACCGGACGACAGCCGGTATTGAGCGCAGCATAGCCAAGCTCCGTCAGTATTCTGCCAAGCTTCTGCCTGAAACCGGAGTACACGCTCTCAACATATCCGATGTGTTCTGTCTGGGCGATGCTTATTTCAAGCTGTGCGGCAGGTTCGAGTGTTATCGCAAATTCGTCTGTCGTAAACCCGAGAAGGTCTTCACCGACTATCGCCTCAGCATTCGGATAGAGCCTCATAAGCTTTTCAAGGACAGTTCTTACACCCTTCTCTCCGCCATAACGGACAGGCTCGCAAGTATCGGTGCGGATAATGAAATGCTCGATCTCCGCACCGATATTTCTTTTGCCCGACGGCTTTTCCCCGTCGGTAAAATATTGTATCAGTTTTTCTTTTAAATTTGCCATATAGATAATTGGTTTCCGATAATTCAACTGTTAATACATTTCAGTAATTCAATGTTTTGTTTTTCCGCTCATCGCTCCGGTTGCACTCGCTCCTTGCGCTGCATGAGAAACATGGACGGCAGCCTTTGCCTTTTTCTTGTCAACCTCTCGGTTTTTGATTCCTGTGTCCATTGGTTTTGTTTGCTCCTTATCATTTGCGCGTGATCGTCAATGCAGTCCGAACATTACCTCATTCATCACCTGTTCAAACATCTCCTGCCGTCCGGAAGCGGGTATCTCGGGGCGCTTCATCTGTGAAGCGCAGGCCGCAAGCTCTTCGAGCGTTGCAGTCTTGTTTCTGATCTTTTTACCTATATCTGTATCTGTAAAGCTTACGCTCATTATCTCTGCTTCACCTTTGCCGTCAAGTCCCAGCTCGCAGCGTGATTATACGATAAATACCGCATACCATTTGCCGGTATCCGCGTGACGCAGCACAGCATAGTCCTCATGATTGAACGGG